>JACCUM010000323.1 GCA_013811805.1 Geodermatophilaceae bacterium
GTAGCAGCGCGAAAGTTCCTGTGCCGCAGCCCACATCCAGCACGCTGCGGGCGCCGAGCTCATCTGCGATGGCGGCGTACGCATCGAGGTCGCTGCGGTCCGGGTCGAGCGCATCGTAGATCGCGACCAGCCGGGGGTGCTCGAAGATGTTGTCCGCCACGGGGATTAGCATAGGATGGGCCAGCGCGTCGGGTCAGGCCGGCCAGCCCGGCTGAACGTCCGGTGGCAACGAGGAGCAGGTCACCCGCCGTCCCTCGTACCTCGCGCTGTCCCTCCCCGCCGTCCTGGCCGCATCGGTCGCGACCAGCTTGACGTGCTCGAAGCGTCGGCGGCCGCCGTACCAGAAACTACGCACGGCGTGTGCCAGGGCGGCCCGCGATGTCCTGTCCAGGCACGAGCACTTCGACGAGCGGGTCGAGTGCCCTGCTGCCCGGCGAGACGAACCTGCTGTCTCCCGCAACCGTGCGACGAGAGCGGCAGGTTGGAAGGCGGCAGCCCGTCTCCGACCCTGATCGGCGGTCATCCGGTTGAAGTCGCCCCGGGCACTGATCGCGCCCTTGATCGTGTCCCAGACCGACATGGGCATCGTGCTGGTCGTCAGGTGAGCGACCACATCGTGGACCGTCCAGCCAGGACACAGTGATCCCGCCAGCCAGTCCGAGGCTTCCAGGTCCTCCAGGAAGTCACACAGGTCCAGCCGCTCCGCCTCTACAACGCGGGTGAGCTCGTGTCGGTCCATCTCATCTCCTCACGTCGAGCGACGACAACCCAGCGAGCCGTGCCCGCTGATGGCTGTCGGAGGTAGAGACCGCTCCGGCTCGCCGGATTCATCGGTCGGAGCGTGTGATCTCAGATCCGGTAGCTCAGCTGGCCCGCAGACTGGCCCGCAGCCAGGTGGCGAAAGCCATCGGCCCCGGCGAGGCTGCCGGTGTCCCGCCAGGAGACATCATCGGCTCGACGCCAAGTGCCATGGCGTGCGTTCGACCTACGGTCGTACTACAGGACAGTCAGATGCTCGACGGCCGCGCCGTGCACCGAAGCGAGGGACAGGGATCGGTCGAAGGTGACGAAGCGGCCGTCATGCGCCGTCGCCAGCGCGAGCAGGTAAGCGTCGGTCACCTGACGAGAGCCGTGCAGGTAGGACGGATCCACGATCCGAACATCGAGCAAGCTGACATCGCACGGCCAGAACGCGTGATGGCCGCTGTCGCGCGCGCTATCCAGGAGTTCGATAGCCACCGCGGGTGTGACGGGGCTCGGGTAGCGGGGCTGGCTGAGGCTCCGCACGAACCCGTTCTCGGTGATCGCGCACGAAGCCCATCCGGCGGCGATCTCGTCGTCCAGCCAGTCGGTGGCCCGGCCGTGATCGACGTGATCACTATCGAGCAGCGCCAGGAGCACGTTGACATCCAGCAGCGCCCGCCTCACGCGGGTTCGTCCTCCCGGAGCCTGTCGATTAACGCGTTGGAGATGGCAGCGCCTCTGCGCGGAAGGGGTCGGAACCCGTGCTGCCCGTCCCCACGATCCTGGGGCTGCCGATGCTGCCCTGTCAGTGCCTGACGAGCGAGGTCCGACAGCACCTCGCCGGCCGTGCGCTTCTCACGCCGAGCCCGCTCCTTGACCGCGAGCAGGATGTCGTCATCGAGGCTGAGTGTGGTGCGCACGCATCTGATGCTAGCGCACGCCGTGCTCGCTCGCCGTCGAGGCGGCGGCCCGAACCTACCGCTCGCTAGCTGCACGTGGGACACGGTAGCCAGGCACGACCGGATTGGGTTCCGACCGGATGGCCTGGGTTCGTCAGGTGGCGCGTTCGGCGTCGCTGCGCAGGATGCAGAACTCGTTGCCTTCCGGGTCTGCGAGCACAACCCATCCGGACCCGTCCGGGCGGCGGCGGTCGTCGACCGTGCGGGCTCCCAGCCCCAGCAGCCGCTCGAACTCTTCGTCGCGGGTGCCCTCGGCGGGAATCAGGTCCAGGTGGACGCGGTTCTTCACCTGTTTGCCCTCCGGCACCTCGATGAACAGCAGCCGCTGTGCACCGTCGGCGGAGAAGATCATGCATTCCTCGTGGCCTGGCTCGTTCGGGTCGTCAGGATCCTCGTTGAATCCGAGCACCTGCCCCCAGAACACCGATGTGTCATAGGCGTCGAGGCTGTCGAAGGACGTGTGCGAGATGAGTGCGGTCATGGTGGCCCAGCCTGGGCCGAATGCCAGCACGGTGTCCACGGATTATCCGCGGCGGACCGCGCCTGAGGCCGTCAACGTGGTCCGAGGCGCTGTCGGAGCGGCCGTGCAAGTTCGACGGCTATGGAGCTCGAGATCCACCCTGCCACCGCTGAACACTTCTCCGACGTCGCGCAGCTATTGGCACCGAAGCGTCAGGACACGCCGGCCTGCTGGTGTCTGACCTACCGGGTCAGTTCCCGTCGGCAGAGGTGACCTTCGTCGATCGGGAGCCAGTGCGGACCCTCGCCCGACGGCATCAAGGTGGCGGTGAACGGGTGGCCGTCGATCCTCCCGCCGACCTTGACCGGTCGCCTCGTCCCGAACAGTTCGGCGGAGTCCGGCACGGTCACGTAGGTGGCGAAGGATCCGTCCTTCTGAATCCGGGCAGTGAAGCTGCGGTCGAGCGGTTCCTGGCTCTTCTGCGTGGTCACCGTTTCTCCTGGGGTTGTCTGTCGATGGCGAATTGCGTTGGGCCGCAGGTGTTTCGGCGGCTCAGCTCTCGCGTAGGACAGCGCGCAGCTGGGGGCGAACCCGTCGGGGTCGTCGGCGGCACCGATGTGACCATCCGGGAACATCGTGGGCTCGATGCCGAGTGCTACGGCAAGTGCGGTCGACGTACGTTCGCAGATCTCGCCGGCCGACTCGGCTCCGATGCCGACCACGATGCGGGTCGGACCGACGCGCAGGGCGGCGATGTCGGGCTGCCAGCGGGCGGTCGGGCGCAGCTCGTGGGCGAACCAGAAGCGCTGATCTGCGGCCTGCTGGGAGCCGGCCTCGGGGGCGAACATCTCCACGGGTACGACCTCGACCTCGACAGCGCCGGCGTCGGCATGGTCGGGTTCCCGCCGGGCGCCGAGTCGGTGGTCATCCATGCAGCAGACGGCACCGTCCTCGATGATGTCGCTATCAGCACCCTGTAACCATCGCCCGGCCTTGGTCCCGTGCCGACGTCCACGTCGAAGGCCGCAGACTACGGCGGTGAATGTATGGCGTCAGTGGATCAGCTCATGACAACTGGAGTCGAGTGGTGACCCATTCGGCGACTCGACCAAAGAGCTAGTGGCGATCCGCCAGCATGGCGAGTATTGCGCGTGCGATCGGGGCCGGATTCGACAACAGGTCGAGATGCCGTCCAGGCAGGGACGCGGTATCCCACCCCCGATCGCGGGCCTGAACAGCCGCGTCGTCGTACGCGGGGCTGAGTTGGAGGTAGCCACGCACGGGCGGCTCCCAACCGTCGGGTGCTGGGACAGCGACGTCGTACAAGGCCTCCGGGAGTTGGGGCGCCCCGGCGACCAGGGCCGCGCGATCGCCAGGGTCAGGGACGAGTTCGGCCAGCAGCTCCGGCGGCCACCAGGATGTCCACGGCGGCAGGCCACCGTCCACAGCCAGGCCCCGGACTGCCTCCCGCATCGCGGGGGTCACCGTGGTGGTCCCGCGCGAGGCCGGCAGCACTGCGTCCACCAGGACGACGGCCTTGGCGCCAGGAAGCGCATCGAGCACAGGTGGAACGAGTACGCCGGCTCCGGAATGTGCCAACACGGCCTGCGCGTCCGGTGCTGCGGAGATCGCCGCGTCGCGGACCGGCCGCCACCAGTCCGCAGCCACAGTCGGGCGCAGGTCAGGCGCGGACACCGAATGCCCCGACTCAGCCAACAGCGGGGCGAGACGACGCCACACCACCGGTGATAGCAGCGGTGGGTGGAGCAGTAACAATCTCATGCCATCAGGTGCATAGCAGCGGCTCTCATCTTCACGCCCCTAGTCTGGGGCCGCACCCCGTTGGCCACCGTTACCCAGGCTGGGGAGTGGAAAGCAGTGGCGAAACGACCGGCCATGGTCAATCTGGCCGACGTCCATCAGGCGGTGCGTGAACTCGAAGCCGCAGCGGCCACCGGTGACATTTCTCCCACCGAGGCCAGCAGCCGGATCAATGCCGCCAAGCGTGCCCTCACTCCTCGCGAACTGTGGAAGGCCAGCGGGGGGCGCGCCGGGGCGAACAAGCGCAGCGACTGGCCAGACATCCGCAAGACCGTGTTGGCGATCATCCTGCTTCTCATCCTCGTGGCCGTCGGGGTGTGGATCGCCACCTATTTCGCCGGCGTCGCCGTCGACACCGGCATCGTCCCGGAGCCGCCCCCCTCCGTACCGGATCCGACGCAGTAGTTCGGAGGTTCGTTGCTGCGGTACGCCAAGTGCACCTCTGGGAGACGCGGAAACGTGCACCTGGTAGCCCGGGGCGTGCGGCCACTGCGGTGTGGCCGAGCGTCGACGGCGCTATCATCGTCCAATGACGATGAGTCTGAGCATGGGCGCACGAAGTTCCCACGAGCACCTGACCGCTGCAGTGTGCCTGTTCCGAAGCCTGGCTGATCCGGCTCGGCTGGAGATCGTGCAGCACTTGGCGCAGGGGGAGCACCGAGTCGTCGAACTGACCGGGCACCTGGGCCTGGCGCAGTCCACGGTGAGCGCCCACTTGGCGTGCCTGAAGGATTGCGGCTTGGTCGATTCGCGGCCGCAGGGCCGGTCATCGATCTTCTCCCTGGCCCGCCCGGAGTTGTTCGAACTCCTCAGTGCGGCCGAACGGGTGCTCGCCGCGACCGGTGACGCGGTTGTGCTGTGCCCCAACTACGGCCAGGGCTCCCCCGGATGAGTACGGGCTCCGCCACCGGGTGCCTGTCCGCAGCTGATCGCGGGCGGTTGGGCAGGCGCGCGCAACTGCTCGCCGCCACCTCGGTGACCTACAACGCGATCGAGGCAGTGATTGCGGTGAGCGCCGGACTGGTCGCCGGCTCGGTGGCCTTGGTCGGGTTCGGCCTGGACTCCGTCGTCGAGGTCTCGAGCGGACTGATCATCGTCTGGCAGTTCCGGCATTCGCTGCCCGAGACCCGGGAGCGACAGGCGCTGCGCCTCATCGCGGTCTCGTTCTTTGCCCTCGCGGCCTATGTCACCGCCGAATCCGTACGTGCCCTCTTCGACAACGGGCAGGCCGATCCTTCGCCCATTGGCATCGGGCTGGCCGCTGCGTCCTTGGTCGTGATGCCGTTCCTGTCACTGGCTCAGCGGCGCACCGGCCGACAACTCGGGTCCAACGCCGTGTTCGCCGACGGAACTCAGACGCTGCTGTGCACCTATCTGTCCGCGGTCCTGCTGGTCGGGCTCGTTCTGAATGCGACCCTCGGCTGGTCGTGGGCCGATCCGATGGCCGGACTCGTGATCGCCGCGGTAGCCATTCGGGAAGGGCGTCAGGCCTGGCGCGGGGAGGGCTGCTGCGCACCGGCCGGCCCCGGACCCGGAACTGAGCATGATGTCGATTCCGAGGGTGGCCGTTCGTGTAGTGGGTGAGTCGTCGGCACGGTGCCGGCCACGATCGAGGAGGCTCCCATGCA
This sequence comes from Geodermatophilaceae bacterium, assembly GCA_013811805.1. Classification (GTDB taxonomy): domain Bacteria; phylum Actinomycetota; class Actinomycetes; order Mycobacteriales; family Geodermatophilaceae; genus JACCQS01. The sequence goes on from JACCUM010000323.1 coordinate 5,613, forward strand.
GCAGTACCTGCTCAGCATCTATCAACCCGACGGTGACCCGCCCCCGCCGGAGGTCCTGGAACCGATCATGGCCAACATGGCAGCCCTCGCGCAGGAGATGAAGGCGGCCGGAGCGTGGGTCTTCAACGGGGGCCTGTACCCGCCGAGCACGGCGACGGTCGTACAGCTCCAGGACCGAGACGTGCTGACCACCGACGGCCCCTATCTCGAGGGCAAGGAGCACATCGGCGGGTTCACCGTCATCCAGGCGCCCGACCTCGACTCGGCACTCGAGTGGGGGCGCAGGTTCGCTCGGGTTCTCGCTCCGCTTTCGATCGAGGTCCGGCCGATGGCCGACGACGCCGACGGGTGTGATCCGCCCGTTGGCTGACCTGCCCGCTCAGGAGCTCGAGCGGATCTTCCGTACGGAGTACGGCCGCGCGGTGGCCGTCCTGGTCCGCGTCTTCGGTGACATCGACATCGCCGAAGAGGCGGTCCAGGACGCGTTCGCCACGGCGGTGCAGCGATGGCCCGCTAGCGGAGTGCCGCCGAGCCCCGCGGGTTGGATCATCACCACCGCTCGCAACCGGGCGATCGACCGCCTTCGCCGGGAGGCATCCCGAGAGGACCGGCACGCCCAAGCGGCCCTGCTGCACGCCAGCAGTGATGACAGCGAAGCCGTGGAGGGGCCCGTGCGCGATGACCGGCTGCGCCTGATCTTCACCTGCTGCCACCCCGCCCTGGGCACCGGCGCCCAGGTCGCGCTGACCCTGCGCCTGCTGGGCGGGCTCACCACCGCCGAGATCGCGCACGCCTTTCTGGTGCCCGAGCCGCCCATGGCCCAGCGACTGGTCCGGGCCAAGGGCAAGATCCGCGACGCGCGAATCCCGTACCGGATCCCGAACGACGCCGACCTCCCAGACCGGCTTCGCGGCGTGCTGGCCGTCATCTACCTCGTCTTCAACGAGGGCTACACGGCAAGCTCCGGCGATTCGCTCGTCCGTGAGGACCTGTGTGCCGAGGCAATCCGGCTCGGCCGGCTCGTGACCGAGTTGATGCCCGACGAGCCGGAAGCCGTCGGACTGCTCGCTCTGATGCTGCTCACCGAGTCGCGTCGCGCCACCCGCACCAGGCCTGACGGCGAGTTCGTCCTGCTGGCCGACCAGGACCGAAGCCGCTGGGACCGGGCGCTGATTGCGGAGGGACAGTCCCTCGTACGAGCGTGCCTGCGGCGCAATCAGCCTGGCCCGTACCAGATCCAGGCGGCGATCAACGCCGTGCACAGCGACGCACCATCCGCCGCCGCCACCGACTGGCCGCAGATCCTGACGCTCTAAGACCAACTGCTCGCCCTCGCCCCGACCCCGATCGTGGCGCTGAACCGCGCGGTCGCGGTTGGCGAAGTCGACGGGCCGGACGTGGCGCTGGATCTCGTCGACCGGCTCGACCTCGACACCTACCACCTGTTCCACTCGATCCGGGCCGACCTGCTCCGTCGCCTGGATCGCACGGACGAAGCAGCGCGGGCCTACGACGCTGCGATCGCCCGCACCAACAACGCCGCCGAGCGCGCCTTCCTGCAGCGCCGCCGCGAGGCACTCAGCCGAGTCCCGTGAACCGTTCAGCGGACTTCGAGGTGCCCTAAGCTAAGACGCTGCAGCGATATGGCCCGGACGTGAGGTCGACCCCCGCCGGACGGCTTCCGGTAGCTCGCGGCGTACGGCACGCCGCGTCCGACCGGGGGTCAGTCGTCATGAGCGGCGTGCCGAAAACCGGAGACCGCCAACGCAACCGCGCTGACGGCAACACCGAGGACGCCGACCAACAGGGCGAATCGGGGCGCCACCGCGTCGGCGAGCAGCCCGCCCAGCGGGGCACCGACCACGATGGCCGCCCGGTTGACCGAGCGCATCGTGGCGTTCGTGCGCCCCTGCAGGCGATCCGGAGTCACCGCCTGGCGGTAGGAGAGTTCGATCGGGCCCTCGGCGCCCAGCCCGAGCCCGAACAGGAACTGCCCGAATCCCGCAACGGCCACCACCCCCACCAATCCGAGGTCGTTCATGCCTGGCGTGAGGGCGACGACCGCGAAGCCCGCGGCCTCCAACAGGCGTGCGCCGGCGAGGATCCTGGCGGGGCTCAGCCGTCGCCCGAGCCATCCCGACAGGCTGGTGCCGAGAAAGGCGCCGACACCGGCCAATGACAGGGTGATGCCCAGACCGCCCGCGCCCATGCCGAGCTCACGCAGCGCGAAGGGTACGTAGACAGTGCCGAGGACGGCGTTGAACAGAAACCAGGTGTGCGTACCCAGGGCAAGGGGGCGCAGCCGTGGATGCCGGTAGACCCAGCGGACTCCCTCGCGCAGCTCGGCCAGCACCGAGGTGCTGCCGCGGCTGGAGCGCTCCGGAGCCGGATCGTCGATCACGGTCAACGCGATCAGCACACCGGAGACCAGGTACGAGACGGCGTCAGTCAGCACGGCGAGGGGTGCCCCAAGCCAGGCAACCAGTCCGCCGGCAAGCGCCGGACCGGCGGTTTGCGCGACGGCGTCGCTCTGCTGGAGGCGTGCGTTGGCTCGTGGCAGTGCAGCCCGTGGGAGCAACCGGGGCAGGACCGACTGGTGCGCGGCGTCGTTGCAGACCGAGAGCAGCCCGAAAGCAGCCATCAGACATACGAGCACCACGACCGACAAGGTCTGCGTGGCGGCGAACAGCGGAACGGCGCAGAGCACGACGGCCCGG
>JACCUM010000327.1 GCA_013811805.1 Geodermatophilaceae bacterium
GTCCTAACGTCAGGGCTTAGCGTCGCTGTCATGAGCCAACAGCAGGAGCAGGCCACACGCGGCTTCTCCATCGGAGAGTTGGCCAGTCTGGCCGGGGTCACGGTTCGGACGCTGCATCACTACGACCGGATCGGGCTGCTCCGTCCCGGTCACCGCACAAGGGCCGGATACCGCTCGTACGCCGAGATAGACGCCGACCGGCTGGCCCAGATCCTGGGCTATCGCGAACTCGGCTTCGGGCTCGAGTCGATCCGTAGCGTCCTCGACGAGCCGGGCACCGATCCACGCGAGCATCTGCTTGCCCAACGCGGCTTGCTGACCGAGCGGATCGAACGGCTACGACGCATCGTGGCCGTAATCAACACCACATTGGAGGCACAGACGATGGGAACCACAGGGCTCAGTCCAGCCGAGAAGCTGGCGGTCTTCGGCGACTTCGATCCCGACGACCACGCCGAGGAGGTCGAGCAGCGCTGGGGCACCACCGATGCCTACCAGCAATCGGCGGCGCGTACGAAGTCCTCCACCAGGCAGGACTGGGCAACGATCACGGAAGAGGCCTCGGCGATCACGAACACGCTGGCGCAGGCATTGGCAGCCGGCCTACCGGCGACCTCGGTCGAGGCGATGGACGCCGCGGAGCAGGCTCGCCAGCACATCACCCGCTGGTTCTACGACTGCCCGGTTGACATGCACCGGAATCTCGGTGACATGTACGTCGCCGACGAGCGCTTCACGGCGACCTACGAGAAGGTCGCCCCGGGTTTGGCGGCCTACGTCCGGGACGCGATCCACGCCAACGCGGACCGCACCGCGACCTGACGCCCGACACCATGCTCGATCTCCGGACGAGGGTCTTTCGGCTAGCTGCGGATCTTTCGGATGATGAACAACAGGATCAGCACCGCAGCGCCCAGTCCTGCCGCGGGCACAGCCATTCGGGTCAGAACGCTGCCCCCGGCGACCTCGAGCAAGTCGATCGGCTCGGGTTCACGCGAGGGTACGGCGCGCGGACGGCTGGCTGTTCCGGCACTGGCAGTCGGGGTCGGGCCGGGCTCTTTGGCGTGCTTGCCACCGGTGGATGCAGCGGCCGGGTTGTCCGTACCACCGATGCCGGAGGTACCGCCGGCTCCGCCAGTGGTACCGGCGGCTACCACAGCGGCCGCACCGCCCAGCGGGGTGTCGGTGGAACCGGCGCCATCGTCGGCGCCGTCGCCTTTACCGGACTCCTCGGACTGGTCAGTGCTCTCGGTTCCGCTCAACTTTCCCTCCACACAGGTCGCGAACTGGCCGATCAACTTGTTGCCCACATCGACCATCACGCCGCGGCCGAACTGGGCCGGCTTGCCGGTGATGTTCAGATCGGTCAGCACGTCGACCCGGGTCGAAGACCCCTCGGACTTCAGCGTCGCCGTCACCGTGGCAGCCGCCGTACCGTTGCCGCGCTGATCCTTGCCGGCCGCGTCGATGACCGCAGTGTGCGTCGCCTCGTCCTTCGTCACGAAGGACGCCTTTCCCTTGTAGGTCAAGCTGATCGGACCAAGCTTCACCTTGACCCGGCCGGTGAAGTCGTCACCCTCGACAGAGTCGAGGACCGCCCCCGGCATGCACGGCGCAATCTGTTCGATGTCGAGCAGCACCTTCCAGGCGTCATCGACCGGGACCGGAACTGTGAAGGAATGCTCTAGCTGCATCGGATCACCTTCTCATGGCAGTCCAGACCGTCTGATGTGGTCTCAGCAGAAGCCCATCAACCGGCTACTGCGCCGAGAACCGCCCGCTTGGTGAGCACGGTCGCCAGGTGCGTGCGGTAGTCGGCTTGGGCGTTCAGGTCGCTGCTCGGCGAGGCACCTTCACCGGCGTGTGCCGCGGCATGACCGACGGCCTCGGCACCGGAGGCACCGGCGAGCGCCTGCTCCACGGCAGTGGCCCGGATCGGCGTCGGACCCATGTTGGTCAGCCCGATGCGGGCCTCGGCGATCGTGCCGCTGTCGCTGCGGACCAGAGCTGCGACGCCGACCATGGCCCAGGCCTGCGCGACCCGGTTGAACTTCTCGTACGAACTGCCCCAACCGGTGTGTTTGGGGACCCGGATCTCGGTGAGCACCTCGTCGTCGCCCATCGCGGTGGTCAGGTAATCGACGAAGAACTCACTGGCCGGTACGGTCCGGGACCCGTTCGGCCCGACCACGACGAACTCCGCCTGCAGGGCCACAGCGACCGCGGGCAGGTCACCGGCCGGGTCGGCGTGAGCAAGCGCCCCGCCGAAGGTGCCTCGATGCCGTACGGCGGGATCGGCGACGGTATGAGTCGCTTGGGCGATCAGCTTCGCGTGCTCGGCGATCAGCGGGTCCTTGAGCACGTCGGCGTGCGTCGTCATCGCTCCGATCACGATCGCGTCGCCGTCCTCGCGTACGCCGCGCAGTTCGGCGATCCCACCGAGGTCGATCACCGTCGACGGGTTGCCCAGTCGCAGCCGCATCACCGGCAGCAGCGACTGGCCGCCGGCCATGATCTTGGCCTCGTCACCGGCCGCGGCCAGCGCGGAGACCGCTTCTTCAACCGTGGACGGCCGTACGTAGTCGAACGCGGACGGGATCATGATGCGTCTCCGGTCCCGAGCAGGTTCTCGTCCTCGGTGGTCGCGCCGCCCCAGGCCTGCGTGCCCTCGGCGGCTCGGTCACTGTGCTGGTCACCTTGCAGCGCTCGCCAGACCCGTTCCGGGGTCATCGGCATCTGTACGTCGTTGACGCCGAGGTGCCGCAGCGCGTTGATGACCGAGTTCACGACCGCTGGCGTCGAGGCGATCGTGCCGGCCTCGCCAACTCCCTTGACCCCGAGCGGATTGGTCGTCGACGGCGACACAGTGTTGTCGGTGTCGAAGTGCGGTAGGTCGGTGGCGCTGGGAATCGTGTAGTCCACGAAGGTCCCCGTGGTCAGGTTGCCGTCCGAGTCGTACACGGCCTCTTCGAACAGGGCCTGGGCGATGCCCTGGGCCAAGCCGCCGTGGATCTGACCTTCGATGATTTGCGGGTTGACCGGCTCGCCGACGTCGTCCACGCACACGTACTTGCGGATCGTGACCAGCCCGGTCTCCGTGTCCACCTCGGTCGCGCACAGATGGGTCCCGTGCGGGAAGGAGAAGTTCTCCGGGTCGAAGGTGGCCTCGGAGTCCAGGCTGGGCTCGATGCCCTCGGGGTAGTTGTGCGCCGCAAAGACGGCCAATGCGGTCTCCTGGATCGCGATCTTGGCATCCGGCGTACCGCGGACGCTGAACGAGCCGTCCTTGAACTCCAGGTCGTCCTCGCTGGCCTCCAGCAGATGCGCGGCGATCCGGCGGGCCTTGGCGACGACCTTCTCCGCCGCTTTGACGACCGCGATGCCGCCGACCACCAGCGAACGCGACCCGTAGGTGTCCAGTCCGCGCGGTGAGGAGGCGGTGTCCCCGTGGATGCACTCGACGTCCTCGAACGGGACGCCGAGCTGGTCGGCCACGATCTGGCTCCAGGCGGTGTCGTGCCCCTGGCCGTGTGGGGTGGACCCGCTGACCACCTCGACCTTGCCGGTGGGCAGCATCCGGATCGAGGCGCTCTCCCAGCCGCCGGCGCCGTAGGCCAGCGAGCCGAGCACCCGGGAGGGAGCCAGCCCGCACATCTCGGTGAACGTCGAGATGCCCAGGCCGAGCTGGACCGGGTCGTTGTTCTCGCGGCGCTGTCGCTGCTCGGCGCTGAGTTCGTCCCAGCCGAACATCTCCAGCGCCTTGTCGGTGGCCGCCTCGTAGTTTCCACTGTCGTAGGTCAGGCCGGCGACCGTCGTGAACGGGAACTCCTCGTGGGTGATCCAGTTCTTGCGGCGCAACTCCATCGGGTCCATGTCGAGCTCGACGGCGAGCTCGTCCATCACCCGCTCGATCGCGAAGGTGGCCTCGGGGCGGCCGGCGCCGCGGTAGGCGTCGGTCGGTGTCTTGGTCGTGAACACGCCATCACAGACGAACTGGTAGGCCGGGAACTTGTAGATCGCCGGGAACATGAAGGCGCCCAACACCGGTACGCCGGGGCTGA
>JACCUM010000363.1 GCA_013811805.1 Geodermatophilaceae bacterium
AAGCAACGATCCAGCGCATCGCGGTTGAGCCGGGTGGTCCGAGACTTCTGGCGTCGCTCGAGTTCCTTGATGGCTCCCGCCGCCCCCCGTGCGGCGCCTCGGCCCAAACCGGGGCCCTGGCCGCCGGCGCCGTAGGCTAGCTGCCAACTCTCGGTCTCGGCGCTGTCCAGGACCGCCGAGCGCGCCTTGGCCTCCTCCTCGGCGCTGAGGATCAGCTCGTCGGCCGCGGCCAGGCACGCCGCGAGGGACGTCAAGGAGGCAGGGATGTCCAGGACTGCCTTGCGGGTGAGCCGGGTGTTCTCGTCGCGGGCCAGGTGTCTGGCTCGGCCGACGTGGCCCTGGGCAGCAGTCGCGGCCCAGGCAGCCATGGCTGGATCGATGCCGTCGCGGCGTACGAGAACGTCGGTGATGGCCGACGGCGCCGGGGTCGTCAGCGTGACCGTGCGGCACCGCGACCGGATGGTGATCGGCACGTCGTCAGGGTGCAGCGAGGGTGCACAGAGCAGGAAGACCCCCCGCGATGGAGGCTCCTCGATCGCTTTCAGGAGGGCGTTGGCCGCGCGCTCGGTGAGCCGGTCCGCGTCCTCGATGATGACGACCTGCCACCGGCCTCCAGCGGCCGTGCGGCTGCCCGTTCGTACCAGCTCGCGGGTGTCCTCCACTCCGAAGGACAGGCCTTCGGGTACGACGACGGTGACGTCGGCGTGGGTACCGGCCAGCGTGGTGTGGCAGGCCTGGCACCGCCCGCAGCCGCCGGATTCGCACTGCAGCGCGGCGGCGAAGGCCCGAGCCGCCACCGACCTGCCAGATCCTGGTGGACCGGTGAACAACCAGGCGTGCGTCATCGACTCGGGATCAGCTACCGCCGCGGCCAGTTCGTCGACGACGCCGGGCTGGCCCACGACGTCGACCCAGACGCTCATGAACGCTCCCCGGAGTGCACGCGCTCGACGCCGAGAACTGTGTCGATTCGGTGGGCGATCCGGGCAGCCAACGCCTCGGTTTCGGCTCGCGCGTCCAAGACCAGGTAGCGGGCGGGGGCCTCGGCGGCCAGAGCAAGAAACGACTGCCGAACCCGCTCGTGAAAGACCTGTGACTCGGCCTCCAACCGGTCGGCTGCGGCCCGGCCTCGGATCCGCGCGAGCCCGACCTCGACCGGGACGTCGAGGAGCACGGTCAGGTCCGCTACCAGACCCTGAGTGGCCCAGCCGGAGAGGTAGCCGATCTCCTCGGCGGGTTGGCCGCGGCCGGCGCTCTGATACGCGATCGAGGAATCGACGTACCGATCGGTGATCACGATCTGTCCCGCGGACAGCGCAGGCCCGATCGTCATGGCTACGTGCTGTGCCCGGTCGGCGGCATAGAGCAGGGCCTCGGCGCGGTCGCTCAGATCGGTGTTGGCCCGGTCGAGCACGATCGAACGGATCGCCCGGCCGAGCACACCCTCGCCTGGCTCGAAGGTGGTTAGCACCTGGTGGCCTCGGTGGCGCAGCCAATCGGCCAGCAGCGGGACCTGGGTCGACTTCCCGCAGCCCTCGCCGCCTTCGAAAGCCACGAACAGGCCGCGGCCGGAGCCTTCGTGTCCGGGGACAGCAGCCGGGACGGTCACGCCAACCAGCGTAGGTAGGCAGCGCCGCGCGGTGCGATCCGGTAACCGACTTCGAGGCTGTAGGTCAGACCAAGGTTCTTCAGCTTGCGGACGTCCAACTTGAAAGCGGCCGTCTCCCGACCGACGAGGGTGGCCAGATCAGCTGCCCGGACTGCCGGCTTGGCCGAGATCACTTCGAGAGTGGTCCGGGTCCAGGCACCTTGCGAACCCACTCGGTCGAGTCGGGCTAGCCGGGCATGCAGCGCCGCCAGTTCCTCGCCGTTCGGGTCGGCCCTGCTGGCCAATTCCGCACGCGGGTCGGGGTCATCGGTCAGGTGGAAACCAATCCGGTACACCGGCCAGTCCGGTTGGCCACGCAACGCGGCGAGCACCTCGGCAGCGGCAGCCTTGCCGGCGCGGACAGCGTCGGCATCGGTGATCTCGCCGGCGTCGAATCGACCGACGTCGTCAATGACGATTCGGCCCACGTTCGTACGGTACGTGCGGCCGGAGTAGACCAACTGGGAGCGCCAACGACGATGTACGAGTGTGATCTGGCCAGAGAGCACACCGGGTCGCTCGTCGGGTCCGAACAGCACGCTTCGACGCTAGCGGCAGGCGCCGACCATGCCGGCCTTTTCCTGCGTGATCATGCGCTGGAACCGGCGGTTGCTCGGACGACCCCGGAGCGCGCGATACATCCCATTTCGGGAAGGACGCTGTAGGTACATGTTTGTGACAATCGAGGAATGCCGCCTCAGGATCACGCACTCAACTGGGACGCTCCGACCTACGACGGGTACGCCGACGAGCGGGCGCGCCCGTTTTACGATCTGCTCGCCAGGGTCGGCGCGTCCAGGCCCTTCGTGGTCGTGGACCTCGGCTGCGGCACCGGCTCTGGGTTGCTGACAATGGCTAACCGGTGGCCGGATGCTCGGCTGATCGGGGTGGACTCCTCGGTCGACATGCTGGCAGCGGCGGCGGCAGCTCTGCGTGGGTTCCCTGACGTGACGCTGATCCACGCCGACGCGCGGGACTGGTCGCCGGATACCGCTGTCGACATCTTGGTGAGCAATGCGTTGCTGCAGTGGATTCCCGACCATGCCGAGCTCCTCCGCACGATGGCCAGTTGGCTTGGCCCAGCAGGCTGGTTGGCCATGCAGGTCCCGGGCAACTTCGACGCACCGTCGCATGTCCTGCTGCGCCAGCTTGCCGATAGTCAGCAGTGGACTGCCCACCTCGGCGGAAGCTTGCGCGGCGCTGATTCGGTGTTGGATGCGGCGGGGTATCTCAGGATCCTGAGACAGGCCGGCCTGACCGTCGAGGCCTGGGAGACGACCTATCTGCACGTTTTGACCGGACCCGATCCGGTGCTGCGCTGGACCAGCGGTACGGCGCTGCGCCCCGTCTTCGCCGTACTCGTTGACCGGGATGCCCAGGAGTTCTCCGGCCAGTACGCCGAGCTACTGAACTCTGCCTACCCTGCGGATGAGACCGGCCGGGTCCTGTTCCCGTTCCGCAGGATCTTCGCGGTAGCCCGGCGAGAGGAAAGCGTGTGATCGACGGGCTGCACCACGTGCAAGTGTCCTGCCCGGCCGGGTCGGAGGACGCCTTGCGTGCCTTTTACGGTGGCGTCCTGGGGATGACCGAACTCACGAAGCCGCCCGTCCTCGCCGCTCGCGGCGGAGTGTGGTTTCGGCGCGGCACGGCCGAGGTCCACTGCGGCGTGGAAGCGGTTTTTCGCCCAGCCCGCAAGGCTCATCCTGGGCTGGTCTGCACGGAGGTGGACGCCGTCGCCGCGGCGTGTGAAGCAGCCGGGCACGAGGTCACGTGGGACGACAACTTTCCCGGTTTTCGACGCTGCTACGTGCACGATCCGGTTGGCAACCGCCTGGAACTGCTGCAGCCGATCTGAGCCTGGCGCGCGGCCGAGTGGTCGCCCAGCTTCCGCAAAGGCTTGTCAGCTGGCGGACTTCGCGCTCGCCTTCTTGGCGGTGGTCTTCTTGGCGGTGGTCTTCTTCGCCGGCGCCTTCTTGGCGGCGCGCTTCGGGGCCGGCCCGCGCGCCCGTCGGTCTGCGAGCAGTTCGATGGCGCGGGCATCGGTCAGCGTCTCGACCTCGTCACCCTTGCGCAGGCTGGCGTTGGTCTCGCCGTCGGTGACGTACGGGCCGAACCGGCCATCCTTGACCACCATCGGTTTGCCGGTACTCGGGTCCTCACCCAGTTCTTTCAGGGGCGGCGCAGCGGCACCGCGGCGACCCCGCATCTTGGGCTGGGCGAACAGCGCTCGGGCCTCGTCCAAGGTGACGGTGAACAGCTTCTCCTCGGCATCCAGCGAGCGCGAGTCGGTGCCCTTGGCCAGGTACGGGCCGTACCGACCGTTGCGGGCTTCGACCTGCTCCCCGTCCAGCTCGCCGATCGGCCGCGGCAGGGTCAGCAGCTGACGGGCCTGATCCAGAGTCAGCGTCTCCGGTGCCATGGAGGCGAAAAGGCTTGCAGTTGGCGGCTTCTCGTCAGATCCTTCGGGCAGGATCACGGACACGTACGGGCCGTACCGACCAGCTTTGACCATGATCGTGTGCCCGGTCTCCGGGTCGGGTCCCAGACTCCGATCGCTGCTCGGCGCGGACAGCAGTTCGGCCACCCGATCCTGGCTCAGCTCGTCCGGGGCGATGTCGTCGGGAAGGCTGGCCCGCTCGCCTTCGTCCCCATCGGCCTGCAGGTACGGGCCGTAACGCCCGACCCGTACGACGACGGGCTTGCCCTCGTAGGTGGCGCTGATCGGGATCGAGTTCACCCCGCGGGCATCGATGTCACCGAGGCGCTCGGACACCAGCTTCTTGAGGCCACCGGACTTGGCGATGCCGCCTTCCTGACCGGTGTCGCTGCCGAAGTAGAACCGGGTCAGCCAGTCGACACCGCGCCGTTCACCGTTCGCGATGTCGTCCAGATCCCCTTCGACCGAGGCGGTGAACCCGTAGTCGACCAGCCGTGCGAAGTGTTGTTCCAGCAAGCCGACGACCGCGAATGCCACGAACGACGGCACCAACGCTGCCCCGTTCTTCCAGACATACCCGCGGTCCTGGATGGTCTGCATGATCGAGGCGTAGGTCGAGGGGCGCCCGATTCCCAGATCCTGCATCGCCCCGATGAGGCTCGGCTCGGTATAGCGGGCCGGCGGAGAGGTGCTGTGTCCCTTGGCTTCCAGTTCTCGCGCTGTCAGTTCCTGGCCGCGGGTAAGGGTCGGCAGCCGGCGCTCACTGTCCTCGCCTTCCGCCGTCTCGTCATCGGAACTCTCGACGTAGGCCCGCAGAAAACCCGGGAACGTGATCGTCTTACCACTCGCCGAGAACTCAGCCACTTCACCGGTGGTCGAGGATCCGGTCAGCCGGACCGACAGGCTGGTCCCCACGGCGTCGGCCATCTGTGAGGCGACCGTGCGCTTCCAGATCAGCTCGTAGAGCCGGAACTCATCCGAGGACAGCTGCCCGGCGAGCTGGCCGGGAGTGCGGAAGGAATCTCCGGACGGCCGGATCGCCTCGTGTGCCTCCTGCGCGTTCTTGACTTTGCGGGTGTATCGCCGCGGCTCGGCCGGGACGTAGGCGTCCCCGTACAACTCGCGGGCCTGCTTGCGCGCCGCGGACAGCG
>JACCUM010000368.1 GCA_013811805.1 Geodermatophilaceae bacterium
CGGGTCGCGTTACCGAACGCCTCGCTGAAGTAGTTGATCGCCACGATGCCGGAGAACAGGTAGACCGCGAAGTCTTTGATGCTGAGATTCAGCTTGAGAAAGACGCCGAGAGCGAAGTAGAAGACGATGAACTGCACAGCCGGCTTGAGATAGGACCAGAGCAGGCCGAGGATCGAACCCTGATAGCGGACCCGGAGTTCCTTGCGGACCAGCAGTTTGACCAAGTACCGCCGCCGTAACACGTCGAGCAGGCCAGCGCCCCGGCCGGGCTCGACGAAGCCGTCCGTACGTACCGCGGTCACGCGAGGAAGCCTAACCAGCGACCTGCTAGGGCTTGATGCGCTGAACTCAACACGACCACTGATTGGACTCAGGGACGCCCTGATTCGAATGACTCGACTCAGGGACGCCCTGAGGCGGGGGCGTACGTACGGGCCTCGCCTGCCCGTGAAGGGCACGGGCGGACGTACGGTCGATGCATGGACGTCGGCCGGGGCTGAGGGGGACTCGGGCGCCGATGGAGCCGGTCTGGGATCTCGTGGTGGTAGGCGCCGGTCCGGCCGGTGCCAGCGCTGCGCTGTCTGCCCTGCAGAACCGACCGGATGCGCGCGTCCTGCTGATCGATCGCGACGACTTCCCGCGGGACAAGTCCTGCGGTGACGGGATCGCCCCGCATGTCTTCGACGTGCTGGCATCGGTCGGAGTCGTCGGGCTCGAGGCCGGGTACGCCGCGGTCGATCGGTTGCGGATCGGCTTCGCGTCCGGGCCGACGGCGGGTGGGGTGATGGCCAGGGCGGCGTACGTGATCCCGCGTGAGGTCTTCGATGCGCGGCTCGTGCGGGAAGTGGTGAACCGCGGGGCGCAGTTGCGCCGGCACCGGGTGCGGACCCTGGCCGACGACGGTGATCAGCTGGTCCTGGACGGCACGATCCGCGCGCGCGTCGTGGTCGCCGCCGACGGCGCCTCCTCGGTCCTGCGACGTCAGGTCGCTCCGCGCAGGATCGTGGCGCCGACCTGGCCGCCTGCCTGGTCCCGTTCTCGGTGGTTTCCGCGGAAACCACCATCGGCGGCTCGTGCGTACACGGCGATCGCGATCCGTGGTTATGCGCCGGTTGTCGAGAGCCGCGCCACAGAGCAGGTGATCGTCTTCTCCAATCCCGCCCCAGGCTCCCGCGCCAACTCCGATCCCGCCCCAGGCTCCCGCGCCTCCGGTCTCGGCTCCGACGCTGGCGCCGACTCCGATGGGATCGGACACGCGAGCTGGCCGGCGTACGCCTGGTCCTTTCCGATCGGGGACGGACGGGCCAACGTCGGGTACGGCGAACTGCTCTCCGGGAACCCGCTGAGCCGCCGGCACCTATTGGACCGGCTCGAGCAACTGTTGCCCGGTTCCGGGACCGATGCCCGGTCCTGGCGAGCGCACCTCCTGCCACTCTCGACCGGGCGGCCACGGCAACCCGACGGGCGGATCCTGTTTGCCGGTGACGCGATGAACCTGATCAACCCGGTCACCGGCGAGGGGATCTTCTATGCGGTGACCTCGGGCGTGCTTGCTGGCCGAGCGGCGGTCAACCCCGGCGATCTCGACGCCGGCCGTGGCTATCGGGCTGACTTGCGTCGAACGCTGGGCTGGCATCTCCGGCACACCGACGCGGCGAACCTGCTGGCTCGTTCCCCTGCCGTGGTCGGCGCCGCGATCCGAGCAGCAGACCGGAATCCACGAGTCTTCGACGACCTGGTCGAACTCGGCCTCGGCGCCGGCAAGCTGACCCCATCCGCCCTTGCCAGCATCGCCGCAGCCCTGATCCGCTGAGCTCCCGGGCGACAGATTCGAACGGAGTGAAGGACCCCTTGTGCCAAACCTATTGGCAGAAGGCGGCCTTCACTCGGAAAGATCAGGTTGTGAAAGCGGGCATGATCTTGTCGTGGATCAGCCGGAGCTGGGTGTCCACGTCGGCCACTCCTTCGATGTCCTTGCCCATGAACGTCTTGACCAGGGTCGCGTCGGTGATGGCGAGGATCATGTGGTTCACACCGGCCGCCTCAATCTCCTTGAGCTTGGCCACGCACTCGTCCGGGGTGCCGGCCACTGACAGCGTCTCCCCGATCTCCGGGGTGGTTGCGTCGATGGACCCGGCCAGGTCTCCGGCTCCCAAGGCGCTGATGACCGGCGCCATGTCGTCTGGTGAGACGCCATTTCGCTCGAGTTGCTCATTAGGCATCGCCGAGGCGTACAGGCCGACCATCGAGCGGGCGGCGTCCTTAGCGATCGCCGAGTCGTCCCCGGTCGAGAAGACCACCCAGGCACCGATGTCGAGGTCCTGGACGTTCTTGCCGGCTCGCTCGGCACCAATCGTCATGTTCTCGACCATGTACTCGTACGCACCGCGGGTGTAGCTCAGCGCGTGGTGGCAACCGTCGGAGAACTCCGCGGCGACCTGGAAGGACTTCGGCCCACGCATGGCGCCCATCTTTACCGGTACGCGGTCGGCGACGGGGCGGGCGAAGGTGAACAGCCCCTTGTAGGTGAAGAACTCGCCGTCGAAGGTGATCGTGCCGTCGTCCAGCAGGGTGCGGATGACATGCACGCCCTCCTTGACCCGGGACAATGGCTTCTGCTTCGACCAGTCCATGCCGTACTGAGCCAACAGCCCGAAGTTTCCGGAGGACAGGACCACCTCGGCCCGGCCACCGGTCAGTTCGTCCAGCGTGGCGGCCGCCTGCGCGATCAGGCTGGGCTCGCGAAGAACCACGGCCGAGACGCTCGGGCCCATCCGGATGTTCTTGGTCTTGTCAGCAGCCGCAGCGAAGAGCAGCCACAGGTCCTTGTGCCAGGTCTCGTCGGCCGCGTAAACGCCGTAGAAGCCGAGTTCGTCGGCCAGCTTGATTGAGGCCAGCGACTCGGTCAACGGGTAGTCGGGCAGCATCACATAGCTGAACTTCACCTCGGTGCCTCCTGTTGTGGTGCGGCGGTTGACGGGGGATTCGCTTCGTCTTCGGCTTCGACCTCGGCGAGCAGTACGGAACCGTTGACGACCGTGTTGGCGAAGTGCCGGTGCATCCAGTCGAGGTGGTCCTGGCGAGAAGCCATGATGCGCAACGAGTCCCAGTTGGGGAACGTCTGTTGCAGCACCCACCGCTGCATCAACCGGGGGTCGACCTCGTACACGTGCTCGAAGGTCGTGATCGCCACATCGCTGACCCGCGCCGGTTCGGGTGGGGAGTACTGCTCGGCGTACCGGTACGGGTAGCTCGGCGAATGCTCAGGCCCGTCAACGTCCTTCACCGGTCACCCCCGTTCTCGGCGTACGCACGATCAAGCAAATACTTGCCGGGATTCATGATGTTGTTGGGATCCAGGGTGCGCTTCAGATCGAGCATGACTTGGAAGCCGCGTCCCAATTCCTCTGGTACGAGGTCGACTTCGCCCTCCCGGCACGAGCCGTGGCAGGCGCTGATCGATCCGTCGTATCGCAGTGACACGGCGGCGAGGTCGCGCTTGGCCTTGACCCACAGCTCCCATGCCGCGTCGTCGAGATGCTGTTCCCAGATGCCCACGTCGATCTCGGTCAGGTAGTCCGCACCGGTGACGCTGTTGGTGTAGGCGAACATTCCCCAGTCGTCGAAGACGTCGGTCTTGCGCCGCAGATCAGCGACGATGGCGTGCCATTCCCGGGTCACTGCAGGCAGATTCGTGTAGTTGATGGCCGCGTCCTCGCAGTGCCAGCTCATCGGGACGACCTGACCGGCTTTCGTACGCCCGTGCAGTGGCGTGGCATACCGGTCGTGGCGTGCTGCCCAGTCGCCCTCGGAGATTTCGTCGCCGAGATAGCGGGCCCGGTGCTCCTTGGCGATCCGGAACAACCGCTTGCCGGCCGGCCGTACCTCGTCCTCGTAGCCGTACATCGCGGCGCACACCAGCGCCCGGACATCGCCGGGCTGCGGGATGTAGGCCTCGTCGTCGCGGCGCAGATAGGCCACCTTGTACTCGTCAAAAAGCACTGCGCCGGCGAACGTGGCCACCCCGGCGCGGGCGAGGGCACCAACGCAGGCGTACGCGTCGTCGTAGTTGTCGAAGGCCCAGAAGGGCGAGAGTTCGGCCTCCGGCTTGGGGAAGAGTTTCAGCGTGGCCCGGGTAGCAATGCCCAGGGTGCCCTGGTGGCCCATGAACAGGTGCTTGAGCTGATAGCCGCTGGAGGACTTGGTGATCTTGCGACCGATGCCGTCCCCGACATGCATGATCTCGCCGGTCGGCAGCACATGGTCGAAGCTGAGCACCAGGTCGCGGGTGTGTCCGTACCGGGAGCCGATCAGCGACCAACCGCTGGTCCCGATCCGTCCGCCGACCAGCGAGCAGGGATAGGAGGCAGGGTCGTCGGGATAGAACAACCCGTGTCGCGCGAGTTGTTCGTTGAGCTTGAGCATGCTGATCCCGGTGCCGACGGTCACCGTGCGGTTGTCCAGGTCTAGTTCGTGGATCTTGTTCATCCGCTTGACGTCGACCACGATCCCGCCGCGCAGCGGTACGGCACCGTCGGTGAGGCCGGTTCCGCCGTCGCGGGGTACGACCGGTACGCGGAGGTCGTTGGCGAGCCGGACGACGGCCGCGACGTCCTCGGTGGACTCCGGCAGTACGGCGAGGTCGGGGACCCGCTCGGCCCAACGGTGCACCGGAAAGGGCGCCGGGACTCGCGCGCGGTTGTACCGGTCCGGCTTGGAAGTCAGGATCTGATCGTCGCGCAGCACCGACCGCAGCGCGGAGACGACGTCGGCCACCCGCTGGACGCTCAGCCGTTCCGGCGCGATTGTCATGCCGTACGCCCGCCGTTTGCGGCTGGGCCGCCGTGCTCGCCGTACCCGCCTCGACTGCCGCCGACCGTGATCCCGAGCGATTCGGCCAGCAACTCGTGGATGTCGATCACGTCGATGTCCTTGTCCGCACCGGCGGCGCTCAGCGGCCGTTCCGACCACGGGCAGGCGCTGACCAGGGTGTCGACCTCCAGCGCGGCCGCCTGGTCGACCCGGTTGGCGCTGATCGCTGCGGTGAGCTCCGGCTTCTCGATCGGGAGCCCACCTCCACCGCCGGAGCAGTACGACCACTGAGTGACCCGGTCGACGTCGTTGAAGGTCAAACCCGGTATGGCTCTGAGGATCTCGCGGGGTTCCTTCCAGATCCCCTTACGTTTGTTCAGCCGACAGGGGTCGTGATAGGTGATCGTTCGCTCGAGGCTGACCGACGGTACGAGCTTGCCGTCGCGGATGAGTTCGGCGAGCAGTTCGACGACCAGCACGACCTCGATGTCGAAGTCCGCG
>JACCUM010000383.1 GCA_013811805.1 Geodermatophilaceae bacterium
CCGTAGAACACCCGGCTGCGCAGGGTGCCCACGGGGATCCCGACCTCCGCAGCGACGTCGGCATAGGGCCGGTCGCGGAGGTAGGTCTCCGTCAGTGCTTGGCGTTGTTCCGCGCCGATGCGGTTCAACGCCTCATTGATCACCCATTCGTCAACGAGGTGCTCGGCGTGATCAGCCACCGGGCTCTCGGTGTCGCTGGGCTCGTCGGTCAGTCCGCGTAACCATGGTCGGGCTCCCATTGCCCGATGATGATCCACCACCACGTTGCGGGCGATGGCAAAAAGCCACACCCGCAGGCTGGCCAGTGCGGGATCGAAGCGATCGCCAAATCGCCACGCGCGCAGGAAGGTCTCCTGCACGATGTCCTGCGAGGAACCCTCGTCGCCGGTGGCCCGCAACGCGAACCGATAGAGCTCACCGACGTGTTGGTCGTAGGCCTTTCGGATGTCCACCTCGTCGGTCAGCGACGGCGGTCGGTGCTGTGCGGAACCTGGTGTCACCAGCCGCAGCCCCATTGCCCTCCTTGCCCGGGTCACCGCAACCCGTCTCAGACCTGTATACGGCTGGGTCGCGCACAGTGTTCATCCCAGCCGGCCCGCGTAGGCATTGTCCCCTCGGTTGCTGTCTGGCGCGGCGGGAGATCAGGCTGAAATCTGGGTCCGGATCTTTCACCGCTCATCAGCGGCGGCGGTCGTCCCTCGGGGGTCACTGAAGTCCGGATGCTCCCGGAACCAGGCGATCGTCTGCTTGAGCGCGGTCTCGATCGGCACCCGCGGCGACCAGCCGAGCAGCTCCCGAGCCTGGGTGATGTCTGGCTGGCGGATCTCCGGGTCGTCCTCCGGACGGGCGACGAACTCGGTCGAGGACGCCGATCCGGACAGCTCCCGGATCCAGTTCGCCAGGTCCAGGATGGATATCTCGTGCGGATTGCCGATGTTGACCGGTCCGGGCAGGTCGGACTGGAGCAGAGCCAGGATGCCGTCGATCAGGTCGTCGACGTAGCAGATCGATCGCGTCTGCGAGCCGTCCCCAGCCACCGTCAGCGGCTCGCCGAGCAGCGCCTGGCGGATGAACGTCGGGATTGCCCGCCCGTCGTTGGGTCGCATTCGGGGCCCGAAGGTGTTGAAGATCCGCACGATTGCGGTGTCCACGGAATGCGCGCGTCGGTAGGCCATGGTCAGCGCCTCGGCGAAGCGCTTGGCCTCGTCGTAGACCCCGCGCGGGCCCACCGGGTTCACATTGCCCCAGTACGTCTCCGGCTGAGGGTGGACCAGCGGGTCCCCGTAGGCCTCGGAGGTGGAGGCGAGCAGGAAGCGGGCGCCCTTTTCCTTGGCCAGACCCAGCGCGTGCATGGTGCCGATCGAGCCCACCTTCATGGTCGCGATCGGCAGCTGCAGGTAGTCGATGGGCGAGGCCGGCGAGGCGAAATGCAGGACGGCCTGGACGGGTCCGGCGACGTGGACGTAGTCAGTGACATCTGCTCGTACGAGGCGGAACCCGTTGTGCTCGAGCAGATGGCTGATGTTCTCGGCCCCACCGGTGAGGAAGTTGTCGAGGGCCAGTACCTCCCAGCCCAGCCCGAGGAGTCGCTCGCACACATGCGAGCCTAGAAATCCGGCTCCACCGGTGACGACGGCTCTTCCCGGATTTCTGCGGAGTTTCTCGTTTGTGATCATGTCCAGTACCTCATCATCAGCCAGCCCGTTTCCGGTCGAGGGGGGTCGCAGTGCTCTTGACAGGTGTCGTGCGCCGACCCGCCGGAAGGCGCGAGCCGATCACTGCGAGCATCCGTCCGGCGACGGCGGGCCAGGAGTTCTCCTGCGCCACGATCGGGGCGTCCCGGGCCACGCGTTGCGCCATGGCCTCGTCCGTGCTCACCGCATGGATGGCAGCGGCCAGCTCGTCGCCGTCGGACTCCTCGGCGACCAGCGCTCCGGCGCCGTCGGGCACGAGTTCCGGCATGGCGAAGGCCCGCCGCCCCACGCACGGCAACCCGCTGGCTCGAGCTTCCAGGAACGTCAATCCGTATGCCTCGAACCGCGATGGAAGCACGAAAACGTCGTGCTCCTGCCACAGCTCGCTGACCTCACCAGGGGTCAGCGAACCCTTGAAATCAACCCATTCCGGTGGGGCGCCTTCGAGCGGCCAGGTCGTCGGGCCGGCCACGGTCAGGCGGTAGTCCCCGGCGCCGGACTGCCGAAGCGCTGCCACGGCTTCCACCACGACGTCGCCACCCTTGCGCCAGAAGTCCCGCCCCACGAAGAGCAGACGATTCCGGTGCCGGCTCGTCGACGGGTTGGTCGGTGGGTTGCGGCGACGCACGGGCCGGGCATTCAGGCCTCCACCCACGACATGGATCTTGTGCTGCGGGACGCCGACGACATCGGTCAGCCAGTTGGCATACCACTGGCTCATGGTGAACACCCCGGTGCAGGCCCGGTACCTGTCGGACTCCTCCTCGACCAGAGCGTCTATGCGGTCATCGGTGACCGGACCCAGGTTGGAGGATCGGTGGCCCAGGCGGCGGTCATAGACCTGGACGACGCTGTAACCCATGTCCTGGTAGAGGAACGTAGGTACGGGCAGCACGGGTTCGGTGATGCCCATCGCCAGCACGACGTCGCTGTCCGAACTCAGCGTGTCCCGCAAAATCTTTCGCTGGGTGAACCAGCGGTTGAGTCGGCCATGCTGCCAGGCGGTCCCCGAATGCCGGTAGGCTAGCGCCAGCGCGGCCTTCCCGGCGAGTGGGCGCTGGGCGTTGATCGAGATGACGGTCAGCCTGTCCTGGTCGGACAGCGCACGCAGC
>JACCUM010000405.1 GCA_013811805.1 Geodermatophilaceae bacterium
TTCTGGACGCGGTGACCCAGACGGTGCGGCTGGTCCGATCGAAGGGGATCGGGGTCTTCTTCGTCACCCAGCGACCGTCCGATCTTCCTGAGGCAGTGCTGGCCCAGCTCGGCAACCGGGTCCAGCACGCGTTGCGCGCGTACACCCCGGCCGATGCCGACGCGCTGCGCAAAACCGTCCGTACGTACCCGATCACCGAGGACTACGACCTCGAGCAGGCGCTGACCCACCTCGGTACGGGGGAGGCCGTGGTCACGGTGTTGTCGGAGCAGGGGGCGCCGACGCCGGTGGCCTGGTGCCGGATGCCCGCCCCACGCTCGTTGATGGCCCCGGCCCCGGAGCAGGCCGTAGACGCTGCGATCACTGGCTCGGTCCTGCACGCCAAGTACGCGCAAGAGGTCGACCGGGAGTCAGCTTATGAACGGCTGTCGGCCAAGGTGCACGGCACGGCGGACGAGTCCGACCAGGCCGACCAGGATCCACCGGGCTCGAATCCGCGGCCGGAGCGCGAACCGGCTCGGCGCGAGCGGACGCGGGAACCTGAAGCGGAGCCGACGATCGTTGAGCAGATCGTCGCCTCCGGTGCGTTCAAGTCGTTCCTGCGCTCCGCGGGAAGTGCCATCGGGCGCCGCATGTTCGGCACCGCAAGGCGGCGTCGGTAACGCCGTGGATACCCTGTGGTGAGGACAGCAACGGCAGGCAGCAGGGGGCATGTGGTGGTCGAGCGGGCTGGCACGCGTCTGGCCCGGGTAGGGCAGTTGTGGCGGCGGTACTGGGTCCCCGGCGAGCCGGGCCGACCCACCAGCCAGGTCGAACTCCGCTGGATCTACCGCGCCTGGCTGCTGGCCTTTGTCGGCAAGGTTGTTGGCTCCAGTTGGGACGTGGCGTGGCACTTCAAGTGGCTGCGCGACGACCTGGCACCACCGCATCTGTTGAACTCCGCCGGGACCGGTCTGGTCATCGCGTTGGTCGTCTTCCACAGCTACACCGGTTACGGCGTCGACAAGACCGCGCTGCGCTGGATGCAGTGCGGAATCGGGCTGTTCCTCCTCGCGGTGCCACTCGACCTGCTCAATCACCAGATCTACGGCTTGGACATCACCAGTTGGAGTCCGACGCACGCTGTGCTCTACCTCGGCACGGCGGTGATGCTGGTAGGCACGATCCGCGGCTGGTGGCTCTACGCGGCGCCGGGCCGGTTGCGCGACGGGGTGCTGTTGGCGCTCTGGGTGTTCTTCTTCGAGAACATCCTGTTTCCCAACCAGCATCAGGAGTATGGCGTCGTCTCTCTTGCCCTCTTCCAGGACGGCCGGACGAGTGCTGAACCGATCCTGTTGGACTTCGCCCGCGCACAGGGAAACTCCCCGGTGGAGTTCATGCTGCCGGTTCCGGCGTGGGTCCATCCGGCCTGGCTGATCTGTGCGGGCCTGCTCACGTTGGTGATAGCGCGAAAGGTCATCGCTCTGCGCTGGACGGCGACCATGGTCACCGCTGGGTATCTGCTCTACCGCTTCCTGACCCTGGGCGTGCTGTGGGCAGGCGATTTTCCGACCTCAGCCGTACCGGTGCTGGCGCTGGCCGGTGCGGTGGCCATCGACCTGGCCATCACCTATCGACTTCCTGCACTGCTGGCCGGGCTTGCGGTCTCGGCGGCCACCTACGGAGCCGCCTGGATCCAGGACGTGGCATGGCTGCTCCCCCCATGGTCGTGGTGGTCCGGGATCGGGGTGTCCCTCGCGTTCGCCCTGTTGTGGTTGGGCGTGGACCGTCTCGAATCCAGCGGCTGGCTGCGGCACTGGAAGCGGCCGATCGAGCCAGGTAACAATCGTGTGTCGGCTGATCCTGCGGGGGGTACTTTTCCGCAGGACATGACTTACCCCGGCCAAGGAGCGGGTGGACTTACGTCCGGCCGCTCCGCCATCTAGCGTCGCTGTCGTGCTCACCGTCGCTGGCCCCTCGTCGGGGACCGAAGCCGAGCGCGCGGCCCATCGCCTGTTCACCCTCTGGGACAGCGGGGGACGCGTACTCGGCGGCGTGGCTGCGTTTCGTCCGTACGACGACCCGACGACCAAGCGGCGACAATCCGATGTCGTCCTGCTCGTGCCCGACGGTGTCATCGTCGTACGGCTGGTGGGCTCCCAGCGGCAGAGCGGCCCGATCGTCGCGCATCGCACCGGAGCTTGGTCGATCGGCGGAGAGGTACTGCGGATCATCGGTGGCGGCTCGAACCCGCTGCCGTCGTTGCGCGAGGCCCAAGCCGCGGTGACAACAACGCTGCGGGCATCTGGGCTGGAGCCTGGCCGGGTGGCGATGCTCGTGGCGGTGGGCTCGGTAGACCCGGTGGATCCACACGACGGTCAGCTCGACGATGGCGTCATCGTCTGTCCGATGTCCGAAGACGGACTTGCCATCGGTGTCCGTCGGGCCGCGGCCGTGACCGCTGCCGCCGACGTCCGCCAGTGGACGACCGCCGACGTCAAGGCCGCGCTCTCCTCGATCGGGGTTATCGGTCGGGTTCCGGCCGTGGAGGAGCTCAACAGCGAGGGCTTCATGTACTCGCCGTACGTGCTGCGGCGGCCAGATCTCGTGGCAGCTGCCAGCGCCGTAGCTGCCGCGTCCGCGGCTGCGTCTGATTCGGCCGGCCGCTCGGTGCTGGAAGCGCCGGCCGGCC
>JACCUM010000419.1 GCA_013811805.1 Geodermatophilaceae bacterium
GGGCAGAATACGCTGTTACATTGCGCTGGTTTGGCCGTATTGTCCGATGCAGTTTGCTCCCGAAACCGAAGGGTTCGCGAATGTCGGCAGCGCTCTGGCTGCGGTTCCTGTCCGGCCCGGACATCGACTCCCTCGAACTCACGCTCACCGATGTGATCGATGCCATCGAGTCCGTCGTCGCCGCCCATGGGCGGGGCAAGACGGTCTTCGAGCCCCGGATGCACCTCGTGCCGGACAACGGCGGGGTCGGGCACTTCAACGTCCTGCGCGGGCACGTCTCCACTCTCGGCGAGCGCGGCATCAGCGGCATCAAGGTGGTCGGCGACTTCGTACCGAACTACCAACAGGGCCTGCCCAGCGAGCTCGGGCTGGCGACGCTGTACGACCCGTACAACGGCGTCCCACTCGCGGTGATGGACGCCACCTTCATCACCGAAGCCCGGACCGGCGGGATGACCGCGGTCGGCGCGAAGTTCCTCGCGCGCAAGGACTCCCGGGTACTCGGTCACGTCGGGTCCCGCGGCACTGCCTACTCCAACATCACCATGCTCGACCACCTCTTCGACCTGGACGAGATCCGCGTGACCAGCGCCCGGCCCGAGTCGAGGGAGGCCTTCGGTGAACGTCTTCGTGCCGAGATCTCGACTCCGGTCCGGGTGGTCGACACGGCGGACGAGTGCTTCGACGGCGCCGACATCCTGGTCGAGGCTTCCCGGCTCACCGAGCCGACGCCGCTGCTGCGTACTGCTTCGGTGCAGCGCGGCGCCTTCGTGGTCCCCTACGGCACCGTCAGTGCGGTCGAGATCGACCTGCTCGACGGAATGGACAAGGTCGTCGTCGACGACTGGCGGGAGTCGCAGTCCGGCCGGTTCGGGGCGCTGCGAGCGCACGTGGACACCGGGCGACTGACCCGCGAGTCCCTCTACGCCGAGCTCGGCGAGATCGTCAGCGGCGCCAAGACGGGCCGCGAGACAGACGAGGAGCGGATCCTGTTCTGGCACCGGGGTCTGTCCATCCTCGACGTTGCGCTCGCCCATCTCATCCTGACCCGGGCGCAGGCCTCGGACGTCGGCACGATGCTCAGGTACCGGTGACCTCTGAGGGCAGGCAACCCGGTGGGCTCGTGCTCACCGCCGCGGAGGACCTCGGCCCGGCCGAGATCCGGTCCGTCGCGCACGGTCGCGAGATCCGGCTCGCCGAACCGCTGGCCGCGAGGGTCGCGGCCGTCCGCGCAGCCGTCCTCGTGGCACTCGATTTGCCCAGCCCGGTGTACGGCGTCACGACCGGAATGGGGGACCAGAGCCGGCTCGAGCTGGATGCCGCGGCAAGGCTTCGGCACCAGGAGACGCTGATGCTCGGGCGCGCGGTCGGCTCGCCGCCGTGGCTCACCCGGCTGCAGGCCCGCGCGGCGCTCGCGGCCCGACTCCGGACGTTCCTCAACGGCGACGCCGCGGTCTCGGCCGGACTGTGCCAGCAGCTGGCAGCGCTGCTCAACACCGACGTCGTCCCGGCCATCCCGTCCACGGGGCTGGGGGCGGCCGGCGAGATCATCGCCCTTGCCCATCTCGGGGCGCTGATCACCGGGTCGGGGTCGGCGCTGGGCCCGGACGGGGTAACGGCCCGGCCTGCGCTCGAGGCTCTGGCCGCGGCCGGGCTGAGCCCATTGCCGTTGGCGAGAAAAGAAGGGGTGGCCCTGCTCGAGGGGGTCCCGACGACGAGC
Organism: Geodermatophilaceae bacterium; assembly: GCA_013811805.1. Classification (GTDB taxonomy): domain Bacteria; phylum Actinomycetota; class Actinomycetes; order Mycobacteriales; family Geodermatophilaceae; genus JACCQS01. The sequence continues at coordinate 1,721 of JACCUM010000419.1, forward strand.
GCGTTGGCTGTCCTGGCCTCGGAGCGGGCGAGACAGCTGGCTGACCGGGCTGCGGTCGTCGCCGGAACCGGGATCGCCGTGATCGGCGCGCACCGCGACCCGTACTCCGCGCTGCTGGCGAGGGGCGACGCCGAGCTGGCCGCCGCGCTGGAGCGGATCCGCGCGGTGGCCGGGCCCGACCCGGCACCGCGCGCCCTGCAGGCGCCGCTGTCCTTCCGCGTCCTGGGGCAGGCCCTGGCGCACCTGGACCGATGCACCACGGCCCTGGACGCAGCTGTGGCGCGCGCTCTGGGCGGGGTGACCGACTCCCCGGCCTTTCTCGGCGGCGCCTTCGTGGGCTCCGCCGGTTTCGACGGCTTCGACCTGGCCGCGACGCTGGACGCCCTGACGGTGGCGGCCTGCCATCTGGCTGAGACCTCCGCCGCCCGGCTGCACCGGCTCCTGGACAACCGGGTCACCGGCCTGCCCCGACAGCTGACCGATTCTCCAGGCCTGCACGCGGGTCTGGTGGCCGTGCACAAGCG
>JACCUM010000437.1 GCA_013811805.1 Geodermatophilaceae bacterium
CGGTCGGCTCGTCTTCGAGTAGCACCCGCATGAACCGGTCCACCGTCCACGGCACAGTGGCGACGGTGGGGATACCCAGCCGCTCGTAGACCTCGGCGCGTTTCGGGTCATAGATCCGGGCCACCACATGGTCGATCCCGAACTGCTCCCGCGCCACGCGGGCGGCCAGGATGTTGGAGTTGTCGCCGCTGCTGACCGCGGCGAAAGCGCCGGCCTCGGCGATCCCGGCTTCGGCGAGGGTGTTCCGGTCGAACCCCATGCCCTTGATCTGCTTGCCGATGAACTCCGGTCCCAGCCGCCGGAACGCCTCGGCGTCCTGGTCGATGACCGACACGCTGTGGCCTTGGCGTTGCAGGCGCCTGGCCAGGCTCGAGCCCACCCGCCCGCAGCCCATCACGACGATGTGCACGCGCGCCCCTCCCGGCCCCAAAGGCGCTGGTCTCGCATCACGGCGCGAACGTACACCGCAGCCGGACGTAGGCTTCGCCGCCGTGAGCAAAGTGCAAACCGCGTTGCATCTGCCCAAGCGGCTGGTCCTCGGCCGCCCGGTCCGTAGCGACAAGGTCGGGGAGACGCTGCTGCCCAAGCGGCTCGCCCTGCCGATCTTCGCCAGCGACCCGCTGTCCTCGGTGGCCTATGCCACGCAGGAAATCCTCATCGTGCTGACCCTCGCGGGAACGGCGATGCTGGCTCTCGCCCCGTGGCTGGCGCTGGGCGTGGTCATCCTGCTGATCACCGTTGTGGCCTCGTACCGCCAGGTGGTCCATGCCTATCCCTCCGGGGGCGGCGACTACGAAGTGGCGGCCAAGAACCACGGTCAGTTCGCCGCCCTGGTGGTGGCCAGTGCGCTGCTCGTCGATTACGTCCTCACCGTTGCCGTGTCGATCTCGGCGGGTGCGGACAACATCATCTCGGCGTTCACCGGGCTGAACGACTACCGGGTCGTGATCGCGATCAGTCTGGTCGGTTTGCTCGCGGCGATGAACCTGCGTGGCGTACGCGAGTCCGGGCGGACCTTCGCCGTACCGACGTACCTGTTCGTACTCGGTGTGTTCACGATGATCGTGATCGGTCTCGGTCGGACGTTGTTCGGAGGCGCTCCGGTCGCCGAGAGCGCGGCCTATCAGATCGAGCCGGAACCCGGCTCGGTCGGACTGACCGGTATCGCCCTGCTGTTCTTTGCCCTACGCGCGTTCGCCTCCGGCTGTACGGCCCTGACCGGCGTTGAGGCGATCGCCAACGGCGTACCGGCTTTCAAGCCACCGAAGAGTCGCAACGCGGCCACCACGTTGTTGTTGATGGGTGGCCTCGCTGGCTCCATGTTCGCCGGGATCACCGCACTGGCGTTGATTTCCCGAGTCAGATACACCGAGTTCACCTGTGACCTGATCGGCTTTGCCGGGGACTGCCAGACCGATCCCCAGCGGACGGTGATTGCCCAGGTCGCGGCGGCGGTGTTCGGCGGTGACGAGTCCGTGGGGTTCTTCTATCTGCAGGCAGCCACCGCACTGATTCTCATCCTCGCAGCGAACACCGCCTTCAATGGCTTCCCCCTGTTGGGCTCGATCCTGGCCCAGGACAGTTTCCTGCCGCGGCAGTTGCACACTCGCGGCGACAAGCTGGTGTACAGCAACGGAATCCTATTGCTGGCGGGCTTTGCGGCGGTGCTCATCTGGGCCTTCGACGCCGAGGTCACCAAGCTGATCCAGCTCTACATCATCGGTGTTTTCACCGCATTCAGCATCGGCCAGACAGGCATGGTCCGGCATTGGAACCGGATTCTGAAGAGCGAGCAAGATCCCCAGGCGCGCGGACGGATGCAGCGCTCGCGAGCGATCAATGCGGTTGGTGGCTCGCTGACGACCTTGGTGCTGATGATCGTCATCGTGACCAAGTTCACCCGTGGTGCCTACATCGTGTTGATCGCGATGCCGGTCATCTTCCTGATCATGCGGAGCATCCACCAGCACTACAGCCGGGTGTCCGAACAGCTCACGCCCGACGAGGATGTCACCACCCTGCCCAGCCGGGTGAACGCCGTCGTGTTGGTGTCCAAGCTGCACAAGCCGACGCTGCGTGCCCTCAACTTCGCCCGGGCGACCCGGCCGGACTCGTTGACCGCCTTGACGGTCAACGTCGACGACGAGGTCGCGGGGGCCGTCGCGGCGGATGTCCCGTACGTAGTCCAGCACCGGCCGGGTGATCTCCCGGTACGGCGACTCGATCACTCTGAGTGGGACAGGGATCTTGAGACGATCCCAATCCGCTTGCAGAACACGGGTTTCCTCGTCATCCACATTCACCGTAAGTGCGGTGAGGGAGTCCGGCCTGGTGGCCCGGGCGAAATTCAGGGCCCGCAAGGTCGGTTTGTGCACCTTGGACACCAACACGACGGCGTTCACCCGGCTGGGCAGCGTGGTGACATCCTCGTCCGGGGTCAACTGCTCGGACAACCGGCTGTAATGCCGGTGGATGCTGCGCATGATCAAGAAGATGATCGGCATCGCGATCAGCACGATATAGGCGCCCCGGGTGAACTTGGTGACGACGACGATCATCAAGACAAGGGTCGTCAGGGACCCGCCGATCGTGTTGATCGCACGTGCGCGCTGCATCCGCCCCCGGGACTTGGGCTCCCGTTCGGACTTGAGCAGCCGGTTCCAGTGCCGAACCATCCCCCAC
>JACCUM010000457.1 GCA_013811805.1 Geodermatophilaceae bacterium
GCCCAGATCCGGGCCGCCCCCACGGCCGTAGCCCCGCCCACGCATGCCGCCTCGATTGCCGTACCCGCCGCGGCCCATGCCAGTGTTCGAAGCGCCGAGATCGACATCGCTGCGGGCGTAGTGCAACGCCTGCTGACCCAACGCGTCGGCATGCTGAGCTTCACGTAGTGCGCCAGCCGGGTCGGTGGTTGCCAGCGACACGGCCCGGTCGAGATGGCGCTGCCCCTCGGCCAGTCTGGTACGCGCCTGGCTGCCGACCACGCCGCGTCTGGTGGTGATGAAATCCTCGGCGGCAGCGAGCGAGGACTGGGCGGTGACCATTGCCTGATCGAGGCGTCGTTCGATCTGATCGGCCTGTGCCCTCGCCTCGCGCGCCGAACCCAACGCGCCGTCCAGCGCGAGATCGGCCTCGGTCAGCTGTCGTAGTGCGGTCAGCGGGTCCGGCAAGCCCTCAGGAGTTGCAGCCACAGCTGCATCCGCGGCGGCCAGAGCGGTCTCGGCTCGGGCCACCATCGAGGCCAAGCCGCTGGAGTCACCCGGGGTGAGCAGGGCCCGAGCTTCGGCAAGATCTTTCTCCGTCTCCAGTCGGGCCGCGATCAGCGCGGCGCCAGCTTCGGCGAGTTCGGTCTCCAGGCGCCAGATGCCGTCCAACAACTGGTCGGCCTGGGCGGTTGCATCCTCAGCGGTCCGCAGCGAGACCACGGCCGCGCTCGGGGTCGGCGACTGAAGGGCGGCGCGGGCTTCGTCGAGCTCTTTTCGGGCGTTGTCCAGCAGCGCTCGGGCTTGTTCGACGTCGTCCGCGATCGCGCTCAAGGCCGTGGCGGCGTAGCGCCCCTGCAAAGCGGTGAGTCGCTGCTCTTCCTGCGGCAATCGAGCCTGAACCCGATCCACCTCCGGGGCTAGGCCCTCGAGCACCTGGGGCGCTGTGTGGTCGAGATCGCGGAGCCGGTCGAATGCTTCGGACTGGGCGTCCAGACGCTGATCGGCGGACTGGCACAGTCGGAGGATCTCGGTCAGCAGCCTGCGCTGTGCCGGTTCGGCTTCCGGCACCTCGTCGTCCAATTGTTGACGCAGCGCAAAGGCTTGGCCGAGTTCGGCACGCGAGGCGGCCAGTGCCTCCTGGAACCCGGTCACGGCTTCGTCCCCGAACTGACCCTGAGCGAAGGTCAGCTCCTGCGCTGAGGTCTGCACCGCGTCGTCCAGATCGATCAGGGCGGAGCTGGCCTGGAAGGTCAACTGTTGCGTGGGCAGATCGGCATGCGGGTCGGCATGTGCCTCGCCGCTGCTCGATCGGCGGGGTTGCCCCGGCGCCCGGCCGGAGTCGCCGGATTCGGTACGCGCCTGCTTGCGGCGGCGGTAGACAAGGTAACCCCCGCCGGCGAGCACGGCCCCGCCGAGCAGTAGCGCGATGGGAACGCCGCTGCTGCCCGACCCGCCGCCGTCCAGCCCGCGAGCCAGCGCGATGGCCGCACCAGCCCAGTCCTGCTCGGACAGCTGCGGTTCGACGTCGTTGACAAGGAGATCGGAGAGTTCCTCGTCCGACAGCGGATAGTCCTGGTCGACCGACAATCCGTACACGCGGTCGTCGACGGCAACGGCAAAGAGCACGTCACGGCTGCCCAGCTGGGATTGCTGCGCGCTCTGGTCGGCCCAGCTCTGACCGTCCAGCCCATCGAAGCTCGAGACGAACACGACGAACAACTGGGTGCCTTCATCGGCACGCAACTGGTCGAGCGCCTCGCGCACCTGGGCTTCCTCGCCGCCGAGGGCATCAGCCTGATCGGTGATCTGATCAGCGGCGCGCAATGGGGGGCTGGCTTCGGCCACGCCAGTGCCGATCACTCCGAGGATCACGAGACCGGCGACGACGGCGGCACCTAGGACGGCAGTGAGCACCCTGCGCATCGACATACCTCCGGTCGGCTGATCGGTCCACGTTCGCAGCGTGCAGTCGCGGGCATGGGCGGACTTTACGCAATTAGGCTGGCCGCTCCGTTGCCCCGTGTCGAGGAGACCCGATGTCGTTGACCAGCCTGCCCAAGGCCGAGCTGCACCTGCACATCGAGGGCACGATGGAGCCCGAGCTGGTCTTCGAACTGGCGGCCCGCAACCACGTCACGTTGCCGTTCGCCGACGTCGAGGACCTCAGGGACCGGTACGTCTTCGCCGACCTGCAGAGTTTCCTGAACCTCTACTACGCGGCCATGGACGTCCTCCGGACGGCAGACG
>JACCUM010000466.1 GCA_013811805.1 Geodermatophilaceae bacterium
AACGTTCCGATCGACATCAATCCGTTCGCCATGGCATCCAGTTTTCGGTCTCCCTCAGGGGGAGAGTCAAGGTGGCTGGTCAGCCGGGTGGAACGCGGCGCAGGCAGAAGTCCAGTGCGACCGACACCTGGCGGATCGTCTCCTCGATCACGAGGCTGCCGTGGCCGGCGTCGAAGCGATACACCTCATGATCATGACCGCGCTCGGCGAGAGCAGCGAGGTAGTTCTCGATCTGGCGCAGTGGGCAGCGCGGGTCGTTCGCCCCGGCCATCACCATGACCGGTGCCCGTACGGCATCGACGTAACTGATCGGCGAGGAGCGCCGATAGACGTCCTCGATCTCGGTCGGCGAGCCGCCAAACAGCGCCCGGTCGAAGGCCCGAAGGCCCTCCATCTCGTCTTCGTAGGCGGCGAGATAGTCCGCCACCGGGACCTCGGCCACTCCGGCAGCCCACCGCTGCGGCTGGGTGCCCAGTCCGAGCAGGGTCAGGTAGCCGCCCCAGGAGCCACCGGTGAGGATGCACCGGCTCGGATCGGCCAGACCTGAGGAGAGCGCCCAGTCGTGCACCGCCGCGATGTCGTCGCACTCGGTCAGGCCCGGCCGCCCGGTCAGCGCATCGCGCCAGGTCGAGCCGTACCCGGTCGACCCCCGGTAGTTCACGTGTACGACTGCGTAGCCGGCCTCGGCGTACGCTGCTCGCCGCGCACGGTAGGAGTCCTCGTCCGAGGACTCCGGACCACCGTGGATCAGGAACGCGGTCGCGTACGGCGCCGTACCGCGCGGTGGGCGTGCCACGAGGGCATGGATTGCCCCACCCGGGCCGTCGACCCAGACATCCTGCACTGGAAAGGCTTCCGGTGCGGTCTCGCCGCGTGCGGCGAGGACCACCCCGCCGCCGATAGCTCGGATCGACGGCGGTTGCACCGAAGAGGACCAAGCGATTTCGACCGTTCCGTCCGGGCGAGCAGCAGCCCGACTGACCACGCCGGGCGGAGTCTCCAAGCGCTGCAAGGACTTCGTGCCGAGGGTGTAGCAGTAGAGTTCGGTACGCGCGGTGTGGTCGTGACCGACGAGCAGCGATGTCCCATCGGCGTACCAGCTGCCGGTCAGCTCACCGGGCAGGTCGAGCACGATCTCGGTCTCGGTGTCAGCGGCCACATCCCAGATCAGCAGCTCGGGTCTGCCTCGACGCTCGTGGCTCACCAGAAGCTTCGAATCCCCGACAACGGGTGCGAAACCCAGGCTGGAGAGCCCGAGATCGGCGCCGTCCCACTTCTCGGCAAGAAGTGAACCATCCATTGTGGCCAAGATGCGCAGCGCTGTATGTCGAGCATCACCGTGCTCGGAATGCTCTATGGCCACAACGGTTTCGTCGCGAGACAACCCGCCGACGGAAGCCGACTCCGCGTGTTCGTACAGCACGGCCGCCGATCCCTGGTCCGACCGCGAGCAGAGGATCTGGGTGCCATCGTCAGTGCTGCGCCCGATGACGGTGATCCGGTGACCGATGCTCAGACCGGCCGAGTACGCCGGCTGCACCCCGGCAGCAGCGGGCCGGTCAGCACCCCCACCGAAGGGCTGCACAAGCCATTCACCCCACTCGTCACCGTCGGTGTCGGCGAACCACCAGATCGAGTCGCCGTCGGGCGACAGTGCGCCCGACAAGGTGCCGTTCGGTCGATCTGTCACCTGCCGGTGCGTGTCCTCGGCGCGGTCCCAGGCATAAACCTCGACGGTTCCGGTCTCGTCGGACAGGTAGATGCACCGGTCCGGTGCGTCCGGTGCCCAATCGGGCAGGGTGATTCGCGGCGCCCGAAACCGAGCCTGCCAGCGCGCGTTCGTAACGGAGTCGAGTCCGGACACATCGGCTGCGGCGGCGGGATTAATCGTCACGCTGATGCACGCTAGTCGCCGTACATGTGGACCGGTTCTGCTCCCCAACCGTTGCTGTGCAAGCCGGTTCGGCACGGTACGGACCGACTGTGACGTACGAAACACCCGTAATCTGGTAATTATCGGTTGCGAAGCGTCTGTCGATGGCCGTAACCTCGCCCGTAGATGAAACGGAACGGTTCCGTTTCACTTGTGACGTTGGGGCCGGTCGATCCGATGATGAGCCGCAAGCAGGCAGCCCGAGCTGCCGTGTCGGTGGGCTCAGCTGTCAGCGCCGTCGTCGCGAACCGGCGTCCACGGGTCGAGGGCGATCGGGAGACCGAAATTCTCGACGCAGCGGTGCGGGTGCTGGCCGATGTCGGCTACGACCGGCTCACCATGGACACCGTCGCCCTGGAAGCGCGGGCGAGCAAGGCGACGTTGTACCGGCGGTGGCAGAACAAGGCAACGCTGGTCGTCGATGCTGTCTCGCGGGCGAAGGGCATCCCACCACCCGACATGCCCAGCACCGGAAGCCTGCGCGGTGACCTGCTTGTCAGCTGGTGCGGTCGGGAGGGTTGGAGCTCGACCCTGCCGATGTCGGTGATGGGCGGCTTGATGACCGCACTGCACACTGATGAAGTACTCGGAGCAGCCTTCCGGGAGATCTTTCTGAGGCCGCGACAGGCGTTGGCGCGCAGGGTCTTCGAGAATGCCCTCGAGCGCGGCGAGATTGCCGACGGCGTCGACCTGGACCTGATGATGTCGCTACTGCCCGCCGTCTGTGTCCATCAGGAGTTCGTACTCAACCGGACCCTCGACGATGCCTTCGTCGAGCGGGTCATCGACACCGTCGTGCTGCCCGCCTGCCGTGCCCAACCGGCCGCAACCCAGACCGGCGCCAAGCCGGTCAGAAATGTCCGATCAGCCAAATAGACACAACCACGAATCCGCAACTCCTAAAGGAACAAGGAACACCATGTCAATCGCCTCCCCACCCGTCCCGGCCGAGCCGCCCGCAGCCGCCGCTGCGCGCACGCCCAGCCCCCGCCTCGGACTCGCGCTGGTTCTGCTGACCGGTGCCCAGTTGATGATCGTGCTCGACGCAACGATCGTGAACATCGCCCTGCCCTCGGTCCAGACCGAGCTGAACTTCACCCCCGAGAACCTCTCCTGGGTGGTCACCATCTATGCCATCACCTTCGGCGGTCTGTTGCTGTTGGGCGGCCGGCTCGGTGACGTTCTCGGTCGGCGGAAGGTGTTCATCGCCGGCGTTCTGCTCTTCTCCCTGGCCTCGCTGCTCGGCGGCCTCGCACAGGCCGAATGGCAGCTGCTGGCCGCCCGAACCCTGCAGGGTGTCGGTGCTGCGGCAGCCGCGCCGACCGCGCTGGCCCTGGTGACCACCACGTTCCCGGCCGGACCTGCCCGCAATCGGGCCTTCGCCGTTTTTGCTGCCATGTCCGGTGCCGGCGCTGCCGTCGGTCTGATCCTCGGTGGTGCGCTGACCGAGGTTTCCTGGCGCTGGACGATGTTCATCAACGTTCCGATCGGCCTGCTGATCGCGTTCGGAGCGGTTCGGGTCCTGACCGAGTCACCGCGCCAGCACGGCCGGTTCGACCTGCCCGGTGCCTTCACCGCAACTCTCGGTCTGGTGTCGCTGGTCTACGGCCTGACCCAGAAGGGGCAGCCGAATTCGACCTGGACGGAGTTCGGGGTCCTCGCGCCGATCGCTCTGGGCGTGGTGCTGCTGGCGGCGTTCCTGCTCATCGAGTCGCGCGCGCGTCAGCCCCTGTTGCCGGTCCGGATCGTCGCGGACCGGACCCGCGGAGTCAGTTTCGTCGTCATGCTGATCGTCGGCGCGTCGATGTTCGCGATGTTCTTCTTCCTGGCGCTCTACATCCAGCAGGTGCTCGGCTTCACCCCGCTGGAATCGGGCCTGGCGTTCCTGCCGTTCAGTTTCGGGATCATCGTCGCTGCGCAACTCGCCTCGACGCTGGTGGCCCGGACGGATCCGAGATGGATCGCGGGCGTCGGGGCGCTGATCGCTGGCGGCGGCATGCTCGGCTTCGCCCAACTCGAATATGACTCCACTTATCTGGGAGATCTGCTTCCCTGGATCCTGGCGATGTCCTTCGGACTGGGTCTGGTCTTCATTCCGCTGACGCTGACCGCAGTCAGCCGGGTCGAGGCCAACGACTCGGGCGTGGGCTCGGCGGTGCTCAACACCGTCCAACAGGTCGGTGGCGCGCTGGGTCTGGCGATCTTGGGCACGGTGGCAGCCAACGCCGCGGCGAGCAAGGCAACCCAGTTGATGGCTGGTGCGGCATCAGCACCGGCACCGGGCAGCGCCGAGGCAGCCGCAGCAGCCCAGGAGCAGTTCGCGCACATCGTGCAGACGTACGGATTCACGCAGGCCTTCATCGTCGCAGCGAGCATGCTCGGGGTGGCTGCCGTGATCACGTTCTTCGGGTTGAACATCCGGCACGAGGATCTTGCCACCGACGGGGCGGACTCCACCCCGGTCGCCGCCTAGACCGAACTGAACGCCGACCGGCCATGCTCCCGAAGAGCGTGGC
>JACCUM010000495.1 GCA_013811805.1 Geodermatophilaceae bacterium
CATCGGCGGGCAGCGGCAGCCGCTCGCTGCGCGGGCCCTTGCCGACAACGGTGATCTCCCCGCGCCGCCAGTCGATGTCACCCAGGCCCAGGGCGGCGAGCGCCCCGGCGCGCAACCCGAGGCGCACCATCATGGTCATCATCGCGAACTCAAGGCGCCCGGCTACGCCGCCGCGATCACACGACGCCAGCAACGACTCCACCTGGGCGGGCTCCAGGAAACGCGGCAGCTGTTGACCGCCACGCTGTGTGAGGAGGACCGCGTCAGGGTGGGTTGATCGTGGTGGGGGTCCAGGGTCGTGATCGGCTAGTCCTTGCCGGCGGTCGTGTGCGACGCCAGGGTGAGGACGTCGGGGGTAGGCGACGGCCCTTCCGCATGTCTTGGCGGACACGGAAGGGCCGTCTTGGTGCATAGGAGTGCACCCGGTGGTGACGGTAGGCGTGGACCGCGCGGTGGTCGAGACAGCGCTGCTCGGTGGTGAGTTGGGGTGTCCGGCGCTGGGGTGTGGGGGGCGGTTGGCCCCGTGGGGCTGGGCCCGCCGGCGGATGGTGCGCGGTGAGGGGGGTGAGGGGGGTGCGGCTGGGCTGCGGCCGCGCCGGTCGAGGTGCATGGACTGCCTGCAGACCCATGTGCTGCTGCCCGCGAGTGTGTTGCTGCGCCGCGCGGACGAGGTCACGGTGATCGGGGCGGCGTTGCTGGCCAAGGCCTGCGGTTGCGGACACCGGAAGATCGCGACCCGGCTGGGCCGGGCGGCTTCGACGGTGCGGGGTTGGCTGCGTCGGATCGGTCAGGTCGCCGAGCGGGTGTTGGCGGTGCTGGGGGTGGTCGCGGCCGAGTTCGGCACCGAGTTCGTGCCGCCGGCACCGACCGCGGATCCGGTCGCGGCGGTGGTGGAGATGGTCGGGGCGCTGGCCCGCGCGGTGGCCCGGCGGTTGGGTGGTTCGTGCTCGCCGTGGCGGCTGGCCGCGGTCCTCTGCGGTGGCCGGCTGCTTGGTCCTGGTGGTCCTGATCTTCTACTGGGCCCGGGGGGTGTCCCCAACACCAGTTGGCTCTGGGCGGGCGACCCGTGAGCCGGTGGGATGCCGGGATCGGTCCGCAGTGGGTGGGCCGGGACCGAAAGGACCGCCAGCGTGAGGGCACAAGAGGATCAGGAGACGACCCGCCGGGCCCGGGCCGCCCGGGAGGTGGGCTTGTTCCGTTTCGGATTGATCCAGGACGCGTTGGACCCCGCCTTGAGCACCAAGCAGCGAGGCCGGCTGGTCCGCGCCATCGCGGCGCGGACCCATCCGGGGCCGTTCGGGGCACCGGTACAGGTGTCGCGGGCCAGTGTGGACCGGTGGATCCGCACCTACCGGTCGGGCGGATTCACCGCGTTGGTGCCCGCACCGCGCCGGCTCGCTCCACAGACCCCGGCCGAGGTCCTGGAACTGGCGGTGGCGTTGAAGAAAGAGGCACCGGGGCGCACGGCGGCGCAGGTCGCGGTGGTGTTGACCGCGCACGCCGGCTGGGCGCCGTCGGCTCGCACCCTGCAGCGGCACTTCGCTGCCCTCGGGCTGAGCCGGTGGCGCCCTGATGGCGTGCCACCGGCGGTGTTCGGCCGGTTCGAAGCCGAAGCGCCGAACGTCCGCTGGGTCGGTGACGCGCTGCACGGCCCGGTCGTTGCCGGGCGCAAGGCGATCCTGATCGCCTTCCTCGACGATCATTCCCGGGCGGTGGTGGCCGCCCGCTGGGGGTACGCAGAGACCGCGGTGGCGCTGGCCGAGACGCTGCGCGTCGCCCTCGCCGCCCGCGGCCGCCCCACCCAGGTCTACGTGGACAACGGATCGATGTTCATCGACGCGGCGCTGCGCCGGGCCTGCGCGGTACTGGGTATCAAGCTGACCCACTCCCAACCGGGCCGACCCGCCGGCAGAGGCAAGATCGAGCGGTTCTTCAGGACCGTCCGGGACCAGTTCCTCATCGAGATCGCCGCTGAGCTCGACGGCGCCGGCAGCTCGGTGGGCAGCCTGGCCGAGCTGAACGCCCTGTTCACCGCCTGGGTTGAGCAGGTCTACCACCAGCGGGTCCACTCCGAGACCGACATGGCGCCGCTGGCCCGGTTCCTGGCCGCCGGCCCACCGGCCCCGACCCCGGCCGGCCTGCTGGGCGAAGCGTTCCGGTGGGCCGAGTGGCGCACCGTGACCAAGACCGCCACGGTTTCCCTGCACGGCAACCTCTACGAGGTCGACCCGGCGCTGGCCGGGGCGCGGGTGGAACTGGTCTTCGACCCGTTCGACCTCACCGACATCGACGTGCGTCACCACGGCCGGACCGCCGGGCGGGCCACACCGTTCCAGATCGGGCGCCACGTCCACCCCAAAACCCACGCCGACACCGCACCGGCGGCCGTCCCGACCGGCATCGACTACCTGCACCTGGTCGAAGACCGCCACACCCGGTCGTTGGGCGAGCGGCTGCGCTACGCACAACTGGCCGACCCCGCACCACAGGACCAGGACAGCAGCGACCCGGTGGGCGCGGGAACCGACCAGCGGCCACCACCAGATGCCGACGGACTGCCCAACGACACCGACCTCCTCACCCTCACCGACACCAACACCGACACCGACCCCGCCGTCCCAGCCCAGGCCCCACCCGATCCGGCGCTGGAAGCAGAACTCGCCGCCTTCGCCGCCCTGGCCCACCTCGCCGACCTCGACGACGACCAGGAGCAGAACTGATGAGCCTGGACAAGCTGTGCTCGTTCTACGGCTTCACCCGCACCCCATTCCGCCGCGACCTCGCCCCAGCCATGCTGCACCGCCACGCCGGACACG
>JACCUM010000505.1 GCA_013811805.1 Geodermatophilaceae bacterium
CGAGACCGAGATGGTGCCGAACTCCATCCCGAAGCCGCCGGCCGCGCGTACGCCTTCCTTGACGCGCTTGGCCAGCCGGTCCAGGGACAGGTTGCACGGCGTGATCTCGTTCCAGGACGACGCGATCCCTATCTGAGGCTTGTCCATATCCTCATCACGCATCCCGACGGCGCGCAGCATGGCCCGGGCGGGGGCGCGCTGGTATCCGTCGGTCACCTCGTGACTGCGCGGCTTGAGAACGTTGGCCTTGGGGGGATTCGTCGTCGATTCGGTAGTCGTGCTCACGCCTGCGGACTCTAGGCGAGCGCGGAAGCGCCCGGTGCGCGGATGGCAGCATGAGGTTGATGAGCCAGACGGTTGTGCGACTGCAGATGAACCGGATCTCGCTGATTCCGGCCGTGGTTGCCGTTGTCTGCGCGCTTCCGCTGGCTACCGCTAGTCCCTGGTTGCTACCGGTACTGCTGTTGCCCGTCGCCTGGATCTGTTACGCACTGCGCAGCGGTGTTGATGTCGATGATGCGGGCTTGGTCGTGCGCGCCTTGTTCGGATCCGTACGCATCCCGTGGGCGCGGATCAGTGGGGTGTTGATCGGTAAGGGCCAGCAACTCTCGGTGGCCACCGTGGGTGGCGGTGCCGTACGCCTGCCCAATCTGCGAGTACGGGACCTGCCGCGGCTGTACGCAGCGACCGGCGGGCGGTTGGGCCTGTCCGCCGCCGTCGAGGACGGTGCCTGACCCGGTGAACCGGCGGCCGCTCCTGGAGTGGGAGGGCTGCCTCAACGCCCGGGACGTCGGCGGCCTGCCCGTGGTCGGTGGCGGTCGGATCAGGTGGAATGTGCTATTGCGGGCGGATAGCTTGGGTCACTTGACGCCGAGCGGAGTCGAGGCCGTTCGACGCTGTGGCGAGCCGGATCATCGATCTGCGCTTCCTCGGCGAGGGACAGCCCGATGCTCCGCACGCAGCGCCGCATCCGTTCGTCAACGAGGAGATCTACCGCTGCATTCCGCTATTCGATCCTGGTGTCCTGGGTATCGAACCACAGCTGTTGGCCGAGCTGCGGGCCACTGGGACGACCGGCGAAATCTATTGCGCCAGCGCTGATCACAACGGTCCTCGGATCGCGGCTGCAGTCGCCGCGATCGTGTCGGCGCCGTCGGGTCCTGTTGGCGTCCACTGTGCCGAGGGCAAGGACCGGACCGGGATCGTGATCGCGCTGGCTCTGGCGATTGCCGGCGTCGATCGTCACCAGATCGCCGAGGACTATGCCGCGAGCGCCGGGCACCTGGCCTCGCGCTTCTCCGCCGCGCTGTCCGCCGAGGCCGACCCTGACGCTCGGAAGATGATGCGGCGCGGACAGGCTACGGAGCCGGCGACGATGCTCACGCTTCTGGATCACCTCGAGAGCCGGTACGCAGGCGCCGCCTCGTATTTGCGATCGAACGGTGTCGACGAACACCAATTGGTGGCGCTGCACTCTCGGCTCACAGGCGTCTCGTAGCCCGTGCGCTCCGAATCACCGTTACGTCGGTGGTGGGTGGTGCATGGGGTTGAGGATCGGTCGCTGGTCTATGTCCATCCAGGCTGGTGGTCGGAACCAGGCCCGCCCGGCGTGGATGAACACTTCCCAGTCGCCGTGTTCGATCTCGCGGTGGTGGTAGCCGCAGAGCAGCAGGCCGTTGTTCTGGTCGGTTCGACCGCCGTTGATCCAGCCGAGAATGTGATGGGCCTGACACCAGGACAGCGGCCGATCACAACCCGGCCACGCGCACCCCCGGTCCCGGACTTCCAGCGCGGTGCGGGCCGGGCCGGTGAACAGCCTTCGAGCCCGGACCAGGTTGATCAGATTCCCGTCCTGGTCGAGGAAGCACGGGATGATGTCCGCGTAGCAGCCCAGGTAACCGGTCAGGCTCGGGGAGAGCGAGGTCCCGTCGTTCAGCCGTCCTGCGCCGGTAGGGTTCTGCAGGGAGCTCGCCGGGATGGTGATGATGATCCGGGGTTTGATCCCGCCGGTGGCGGGCAGCTGGCCTGACTGCAGTTGCCGGCGGCCGAGTCGATCAGGGCGTCGTGGCGGCGCTGCGCCGGACTGCGGGTGTCCTTCGCTCCGGCGGCGGTGTCCAGGATCGGCGCGGACAGCCCATCCAGGGCGGCGGTGATGATCGCCGCGCCCTCAGTGTCGAGGTAACCGCGGACATACCGCCCGGCTCCAGTCTTGTCCGGGCTGATCGTGAGGCCGCGTTTGCCGTGCGCGGTCTTCTCCAGCTCTGGAAGCTTCTTCTCGTCGCGGGCTTGGGTGCCGTCCGGGTCGATGCATTCGGCCAGCCGACGGCCGATCAGCGCCAGGCTGCTGGGGTCGAAGGTCTGACAGTGCCCGATCATCAGGGTTTCCGCGGCGGTGGCCAGGCAGGGGTCGAGGTCGGCGGGGAGGTCGGTCACCGAGCGGATGACCACCCGCGCCTGGCCCAGGTTCACCTGCCCGGCGGCCAACGCGACTCCGGTCTCCTCGAAACCGGCCCGTAGGGAGGCGGCGGTGCGGACCAGCATCGACGCCTCGGCCGGGTCCAGCCGGTGGGCTGCGGGCAGCCAGGCCCGGGTCGAGGATGCACCGCGGGAGCGGGCCAGTCCGCGGGCTTCGACCTCACCGATCGTGGCCAGCAGCACCGCGTCGGCCTGCGCCTTGACCCGCAGCGCCGCCTGCACCCGCTCGATGATCTGGGTGTCGGACTGGGCCCACAGCCGCTGCTCGCAGGCCCGGTCAGCACGTCGCAGGCCCGGTCCAGGACCGACGGCCCTGCCGTGGCCAGCGACGAACTCATACCCCGACCCTAAACACCGGGTCTGACATTCTCAGGCGCTGAAAGTCGCTGCGGCAGAATTACTTTGAGAATCTTTGACCACTTTAGTCACCCCGGTCCCAGGTGAAAGCCGTTGCGGTGGACTGCCGCGGAGGTCACCGCCACCTCGATGATGGCGGGCTGCCATCTGATGATGGTGGCCGATCGGGAAACAACACCGAGGCGGGGCGCGCCACACCCTCCGATCCGCCAGCCAAGCGAGGGTCAGACGCGCCGTACCTCAGGCGACGATCCGACGCTGGGACTGCAGGCGACTACGCAACTCGATCGTTGCGCCGGCTTTGTCGTTGCGGCGTCTTTTCGTGCCACGAAGCAATCAGCCAGCGAACCGATCCGGTCGTTCAAGCTGCACTGCTCTCTGTCCGTCAGCGCAGCACCGCAAGCGCAGGCCGATCAGTAGGCGCCGCTGACCACGTTCTGGAGGGGTTGACCGGCCAGCAGTCGTTCGAGTTGAGCAGCCACGACGGCCAGCGCCCGCTCGCCGGCCCTGGGCACGCTGCCCGCGATGTGCGGGGTCAACAACAAATTGGGCGCTGACCACAGCGGATGGCCTTCTGGCAACGGC
>JACCUM010000534.1 GCA_013811805.1 Geodermatophilaceae bacterium
CTCCAGCTCCGGTGTCAGGTTGACGTTTGTTCCCATGCCGGCACTCTCTATATCAAAGATTGATAGTGTCGGGCCGATCAGGTTGCAAGGGGCTTCGATCTTTGGAAAACGCGCCGCCCGGGTAGGACTGTTTGCTCCGACACTCGACGCCGCATGGCGTTCTCGGTCAGTCGGTCCGTTCAAATGTTCATGGCCGTAGAACGAACCCGCTATCGCGGGAGTGGTCCTGTTGGCGCTGACGGGATGGCAGTTCGAGAGACGCGCATGAATTGAGCGGACACAGGCCCGAGCCGACGCTGAGAGCTCCCCGAACCAGAGGAGCTCTCCATGACCCATCTCCCTCCTGCGACGTCCGGCGGCACCCTGCGTGAGCGCTTCATCGCCGACATGACCGTACGCGGGTTCACCGACAAAACCCGCAAGGACTACCTCCGCACCGTCGCCGGCTTCGCCGCCTTCCTCGACCGCTCGCCCAGCACGGCGACGGCCGAGGACATCCGCCGGTTCCAGATCCAGCAGTCCGAGCGCGGCATGAATGCCCCGGCCATGAACAGCACCGTGGCCGCACTGCGCTTCTTCTTCAACCACACCGTCGACCGGCCGGACCTCGCCCGCAAGCTGATCCGCTTGCGCTATCCGCGCAAACTCCCGGTCGTGCTCAGCTCCGACGAGGCCGCGCGCCTGATCGCCGCCACGACCTGCCTCAAGCACCGGGCCGCACTCTCCGTCGCCTATGGCGCCGGCCTGCGCGTCGCCGAGGTGGCGTCGCTCAAGGTCGGCGACATCGACAGCGAGCGCATGCTCATTATCGTCGAGCGCGGCAAGGGTGGCCGGTACCGCCACGCCCTGCTCTCGCCCAGCCTGCTGGGCCTGCTCCGTGCCTGGTGGCAGGAGGGGCGGCAGCAGGGCGTCATGCGGTCCGGCGGGTGGCTGTTCCCAGGCCAGGACCCGGCACGGCCCATCACCACCCGCCAACTCAGCCGCGTGGTCGAGGCAGCGGCGGTCGCGGCCGGGCTGACCAAGAACGTCAGCCCGCACACGCTGCGGCACAGCTTCGCCACCCACCTGCTGGAGGATGGCGTCGACATCCGCGTCATCCAGGTTCTTCTCGGCCATGCCAAGCTCGACAACACCGCTCTCTACGCCCGTGTCGCGACCAAGACGGTCCGCACCGTGACCAGCCCACTCGACAAGATCATGGCGCGCGTCGCCCCCAGTGAGAGTTCCGGAGCCAGTCCCGGCGGCTGACCGCGGTGCGACCCACGCTCGAGGTCGCCGACATCCTCCGCCGACACGGTCCCGCCTTTCGGGCGGCCCATGCCGGTCACCTCAGCCTCGGCCAGATCAAGGCCATGGCGGCCATCGAAGCCTGCCGCACCGCCGCTCTCGGCGGTCATGTCGAGGGCTGCCAGGACTGCGGCCATCGTCGCATCGCCTACAACAGCTGCCGCAACCGCCACTGTCCGAAGTGCCAGGCCGCCGCCGCGCGCGACTGGCTGGCCGCGCGCGAGGCCGACCTGCTGCCGGTCGGCTACTTCCACGTCGTGTTCAGCCTGCCCGCCGAGGTCGCCGACATCGCGGCCCAGAACAAGGCTGCGGTCTACGACCTGCTGTTCCGCGCGGCATCGCAAACCATGCTGACCATCGCCGCCGACCCGCGCCATCTCGGTGCCCGCATCGGCATCACCGCCGTGCTCCACACTTGGGGCTCGGCGCTGACCCACCACCCGCACATCCACATGATCGTGCCGGGCGGCGGCATCTCGCTCGACGGTCAGCGTTGGGTCTCCTCCCGGCCGGCGTTCCTGCTGCCGGTGCGCGTGCTCGGCAAGCTGTTCCGTCGGCTGTTCCTCTCGCGATTGGTCGAACTGTTCGACGCCGGCCGCCTGCAGTTCCACGGCAATCGGGCCGCTCTGCGCGACCGATCGGCGTTCCTGCGCCACCTGGCGCCGGTCCGCAAGAAGCCCTGGATCGTCTACGCCAAGCCGCCGTTCGCCGGGCCGGCGGCGGTGCTGGCCTACCTGTCGCGCTACACCCACCGGGTTGCCATCTCCAACCGCCGGCTGATGGCGCTTGACGAGCGCGGGGTGACGTTCCGCTACAAGGATTACCGCCGCAGCGGCGCCGAGCGGTATCGCACCATGACGCTGGCCACCGACGAGTTCATCCGCCGGTTCCTGCTGCACGTCCTGCCGCGCGGGTTCCATCGCATCCGTCACTACGGCCTGCTCGCCAGCGGCGGCCGTCGCGACAATCTTGCCCGTGCTCGCGAGCTCCTCGCCGCACCGCCGCCAGCTCCTGAACCGGACGAGGGGCCCGAGCCGCCGGATCACCGGCCGCCTTGTCCGTGCTGTGGCGGCCGCATGCTCATCCTCGAGACCTTCGAGCGCTACGCCCAGCCACGGGCGCCACCGCGGCCCGCGTGCTCACCCGGACGGAGTTCGCCGTGATCCGGCACGGCATGGACGGTCGCAAAATCGCAGCCCTGCTGCGGTCGACGGTGACCTACGACCACCGCCCTTGGAAAGAGCTTGCAACCGCGCACTTCAGCGGGGATCTCGCACCGACATTCGAAGTCGAGGACTTGGCCAGACAGGTGCAGCGCCGCTGTCGATGGCCGATCGCCCGCTCACGGCTGATCTTTCCAGCCAAGCCCAACTCCTAAATCCCCATACCGACTGCAACCGGCCCGCGGGTTCGTTCTTCGGAGACTTTCGTACGCCTACGGCGTCCGAAACTCTTCACGAAAGCGGACCCTGGCCACGCTGGCTGGCAGGACGACCTCGCGGTCTCGCACGAGAGGATCGGCGACGTGCGGCACGCGCAGACGATCGAGAAAGGCCACGGCCGGATCGAAACCCGCCGGCTCGACGTCACCGCCATGCTGGCTGAGCATCTGGCGCCGTCATGGACCGGCCTGGCCCAGGTCTGCCGGATCACCCGCGAGCGCATCGTGCGCGGCAAGGCAAGCAGCGAAACGGTCTATGCCATAACCAGCCTGACGGCTGACCAGGCAGGAGCCGCGCGTTTGCTCGCCTTGTCGCGCGAGCATTGGGGCATCGAGAACAAGCTGCATCACGTCCGCGATGTCACTTGCCGTGAGGATCAGGCGCGAACCAACGCAGGAAACGCCCCGCAGGTGCTCGCAGCCTTGCGCAACACCGCACTGACCGTTGTTCGACGCCTCGGCTTCAAGCCGGTGGAAGGCTTCGAGCACTTCGCCGAACACCGACAAGGCGCCATCGACGCCCTCATGAAAGAGAGAACCGAATGACCCTGCGTGCCTGGTGCCACGCAGTTGCAGCTGTTATCGGGGATGCGGTAGGCCGTCTTCATCC
>JACCUM010000008.1 GCA_013811805.1 Geodermatophilaceae bacterium
GCGGAGGCGGACGGGAATCGAACCCGCCTGACCCGGATACCGGGCCACGTCGGTTTTGAAGACCGCGGGGGCCACCAGGCGCCCTCACGCCTCCAATTGCGAACGTACCGGACGAGACCTCAGAGTCCTTCGGCGAGCACGAAGGAGATGAGGAATCCCAGAGCGGTGGCCAGTGCGCTCGCCGGTCGACCTCGCTCGAATGCTTCAGGCATCAGTGTGTCGGCCAGGCTCGCCAGCACGGCTCCGCCGGCGAAGGCCAGCGCGAAACCGAGCGCAGTCTCGTCGACTCCGCTCAGCGCCCCGAAACCAAGGACGACGGCGATCGTGAGTAACAGTGCCGCAGCCGACCAGACGCCAATGGCAAAGCGCGGCGACTTGTCGGCCGCACGCATGGCGATGGCACCGACCATGGCTTCCGGGAAGTTGCTCGCAAAGATCGCGAAGAGCAAGGCGAGGCTGCCCGCCGTGATGCCGACATCGGCGGTGGCGATGAGCGATACACCCAACGCCGTGTTCTCCGGCACTCCGTCCAGGGTCACAGCGGCCAGCAAGGCAAACCCGACGGCCGAGCCAGAAGGCCCGCCGGGACGGCGTTCGTCGGCTGCCTGTTCCACCTTCTCGGACTGGTCGGCCTCGGCGCCGGCCATCGACTCGGCGGCTCGATCAGGGACGGGAATCGCGGTGGGCTCTCCTGCCCCCGCCGCCACGCGGCTGTCCAACCAGGCGTTGATCACCACGAACGTCGTCGCCCCCGCAAACAGTCCGCCAGCAGCGGGTAACACGCCAGCGAGTTCGACCGCTTCCGGAAAGAGTTCGAACGCCAGCGCACTGATCAAGGTGCCGCTGGCGAAAGCCAGGAAGACACCAGTGACCCAACGCGGAGGCCGCCAGTATGAGCCGAGGATCCCGCCGAACACGAGAGCGCTCGAGCCGAGCATTCCCACGAGCAGGGCAGTCAACATTCGCGCAGCCTATGCGCTTTCCCTGGGGCGCTCGGCCGCGCCGCGCAGGTCGCGGACGGCGCGGGTGGTCCCGATACGGCTGGCAAGGTGGTCGTCGGGTGGATAGCCGACCTCGGCCAGGGTGAGGCCGTGAGCCGGGGCGACCTGTACGTCCCCGGCCCGGCTCGACTGCGTCAGCAGCGAAGCCGGCCACTGCGCCGGTTGGCGGCCGTCCCCGACCGCGAGCAGCGCACCGACCAGGCTGCGCACCATCGAGTGGCAGAAGGCATCGGCCTGGACGTCGACCTCGAGCAGCTGACCGTCTCGTTGGATCGTGAGGTGCTGCAGTTCGCGGATGGTCGTCGCGTTGTCGCGACGACGGCAGTACGCGGCGAAATCATGGGTGCCGAGCAGTGCCGTACCCGCGCGCTGCATCGCGGCAGCGTCCAAGGATCGGCGCCAATGCAGTGTGTCGGTGCGTCGCAACGGTTCCACGCCCCAAGGTGCGTCGCTGATCCGGTAGACGTATCGGCGCCACAGCGCGGCGAAACGGGCGTCGAAGGCGGCTGGCACCTCGCGGACCTCACGGACCCGTACGTCGAGCGGTAGTACGCCGGCCAGCCTCGCCCGCAGGTCGCCGACGTGAATCCACTCCTCGGTGCAGACATCGACATGGGCGACCTGCCCGGTCGCGTGGACACCAGCGTCGGTACGCCCGGCCACCGTCACCGGGCCGCAGCTTGGAGCCAGCACCGCGAGGGCGTCGGCCACAACGCCGAGAACAGTGCGCTGCCCTGGCTGAGCTGCCCAGCCGGCAAAGCCGGCCCCGTCGTAGGACAGGTCCAGTCGTACCCGCACGCAAGCGGGCCGACCACCCGGTTCGGTGGTCGGCCCGTCTTCGTTCATGCGCCTAGCCGCGCAGAGTCGTACGAGACCTAGTCGTCACCGTCAGCCGAGGAACCGGCTTCGGTGAATCCGGCTCGTTCGGCATCGGCCACCGTCGCGAACCAAGCCTCCGGCTCGGTCTGCTCGTACCACTGGCCGTCGGGCTGGTGGAACTTCATCGAGTTGGCGTTGCCCTTGATCGCGAACCCCTCAGGGGCCGAGCCGTCGGCAGTGGGCCCGTGACTACCCGAACCGTACGGCGCGGAGTCGTCGTCGGAATCGTCATCGTCGGAATCGTCATCGGCGTCGACCAGGAGATCGGACTGGAGATCGTCGTCCTCGTCCTCGTCCTCGTCGTCGTCGTCCACATCGTCGTCGAGGTCGTCGTCGTCCAGGTCGTCGACCAGCTGAGTGTCCTGCGCGACGGCCCCGCGGCGCCGGGAGAAGCGCGTCCCGCGGGCCCGTTCGGCTTCACCGACCGCCTCCTGGGCGACCGTGAGTGCCTCGACCAGTTCGATGATGGCCATCGGAGCGTTGTCGCCCTTGCGAGCGCCGATCTTGATGATCCGCGTGTAGCCACCCGGACGCTCGGCATACCGTGGCGCGATCTCGGCGAAGAGGTGATGCACGATCTCCTTGTCACGGATCGTCTTCATCACCAGCCGGCGAGAGTGCAGATCTTCGCGCTTGGCGATCGTCACCAGACGTTCGGCGTATGGGCGCAGCCGCTTGGCTCTGGACTCGGTCGTCCGGATCCTGCCGTGCTCGAACAACGCCGTGGCGAGGTTGGCCAGCATCAACCGCTGGTGGGCCGATGAGCCACCCATCCGGCGACCCTTGGTGGGCGTGGGCATCTGATCTCCTCTTAGAGTTCTTCGGTCTCGGCGTAATCGATGTCATCGACGGCCGCTGCCGGTCCCTGGCCTTCCGGGACACCCGCGCCGCTGCCACTGAACTGGCCGCCGAAGGTCTCGTCGTAGTCCGAGCCGAAGGTCTCCACGCCGCCACCGCTGAAGCCGGCCGGCGAATCCTTGAGCGCCAGGCCCATGGCGGCGAGTTTCAGCTTGACCTCGTCGATGGACTTCTGCCCGAAGTTGCGGATGTCGAGCAGGTCGGCCTCGCTGCGGGTGACGAGTTCGCCCACGGTGTGGATGCCCTCACGCTTGAGACAGTTGTACGAACGGACGGTCAGGTCCATGTCCTCGATCGGCATGGAGAAGTTGGCGATGTCCGCGGCCTCGGACGGGGACGGCCCGACCTCGATGCCCTCAGCTTCGAAGTTCAGCTCACGGAGCAGGCCGAACAGTTCGACCAGCGTGGCACCGGAGGATGCCATGGCATCGCGCGGCGCCATCGACGGCTTGGTCTCGACGTCGACGACCAGCCGGTCGAAGTCCGTACGCTGCTCGACCCGGGTGGCCTCGACGTTGTAGGTGACCTTGAGGACCGGGGAGTAGATCGAGTCGATCGGGATGCGCCCGATCTCCTGGCCGCTGGCCTTGTTCTGGGTGGCCGGGACGTACCCGCGACCACGCTCGACGACGAGTTCGACCTCGAGCTTGCCCTTCTTGTTGATCGTGGCGATGTGTAGTTCGGGGTTGTGCACCTCGACCCCGGCCGGCGCGGCGATGTCGGCGGCAGTCACGTCACCGGGTCCCTGCTTGCGCAGGTACATCGTGACGGGCTCGTCAACGTCGCTGCTCACGACGAGGCCCTTGAGGTTCAGGATCATCTCGGTGACGTCTTCCTTGACGCCCGGGACGGTCGTGAACTCGTGCAGCACGCCGTCGATCCGGATACTGGTGACGGCCGCACCTGGGATGGAAGAGAGCAGGGTACGGCGAAGGGAGTTGCCGAGCGTGTAGCCGAAGCCCGGCTCGAGTGGCTCGATCGAGAACCGGGAACGGAACTCGTCGACGGTCTCTTCGCTGACGGTGGGGCGCTGGGTGATGAGCACTGTGGTTCTCCTTATTCAGGCTCGGGCGACCGCTATATGACGCCGCGAGTGGTGCGGTGCTCCGCGCCCGGGCTTCTGTCTACCCGGGATGCGGGTGAGCGCTACTTCGAGTACAGCTCGACGATGAGCTGCTCCTGGACCTGGGTGTCGATGTTGGCTCGAAGGGGCAGCGAGTGGACCAGGATTTTGAGCTGGGAACTGATCACCTCGAGCCAGGCCGGGATGGGGCGGCTGCCCGCATTGGCCTGGGCGATGAGGAACGGCGTCATGTCGTGCGACTTCTCGCGGACCTCGATGATGTCGTTGACGCTGACCCGGTAGGACGGGATGTCGATCTTCGAGCCGTTGACCAGGAAGTGACCGTGCCGGACCAGCTGGCGGGCCATGTCCCGCGACATGGCATAGCCGGCGCGGTAGACCACGTTGTCCAACCGGGTCTCGAGGATCTGCAGCAAGTTTTCGCCGGTCTTGCCGGTCTTGCGGTTGGCCTCGGCGTAGTAGCCGCGGAACTGCTTCTCCAGGATCCCGTAGACCCGACGGGTCTTCTGCTTCTCGCGCAACTGCAGCAGGTACTCACTGTCCTTGCTGCGGCCGCGGCCGTGCTCACCCGGTGGGTACGGGCGGATCTCGATCGGGCACTTCGGGCCTTCGCACTTGCTCCCCTTGAGGAACAGCTTGACCTTTTCCCGGCGGCACAGGCGGCAATCCGCCCCGGTGTAACGAGCCATCTTCTGTCTCCTAAACCCGGCGGCGCTTCTTGGGCCGGCAGCCGTTGTGCGGCTGCGGCGTCACATCTGAAATGGAGCCCACCTCCAGGCCAGCGGCCTGCAGTGAGCGGATCGCCGTCTCCCGTCCCGAGCCCGGGCCCTTGACGAACACGTCGACCTTGCGCATGCCGTGCTCCTGCGACTGACGTGCCGCACTCTCGGCGGCCATCTGCGCTGCGAACGGCGTGGACTTGCGCGAGCCCTTGAACCCGACCTGACCCGAGGATGACCAAGCGATCACGTTGCCGTTGGGGTCGGTGATCGTGACGATCGTGTTGTTGAAGGTGCTCTTGATGTGCGCCGCGCCGTGCGCGATGTTCTTCTTTTCCTTGCGGCGCACCTTCTTGGCACCCGCACGAGCCTTGGGAGGCATGTGACTCCTTACCGAGCCTTCTTCTTGCCGGCCATGGTCTTCTTCGGACCCTTGCGGGTACGGGCGTTGGTCTTGGTGCGCTGACCGCGTACGGGCAGCCCGCGGCGGTGCCGGATGCCTTGATAGCAACCGATCTCGACCTTGCGACGGATGTCACCGGCCACCTCACGGCGCAGGTCACCCTCGACGCGGAAGTGCTCGTCGATGTAGTCGCGGAGCTTGATCAGGTCTTCTTCGGACAGATCCTTGGCGCGCTGGTTGCCGTCGACCCCGGTGGCCGCTAGGGCCTGCTGGGACCGGGTCTTACCGACGCCGAAGATGTAGGTGAGTGCGATCTCGAGCCGCTTCTCGCGGGGAAGATCGACGCCTGCCAGACGTGCCATGTGTGTGGGGTCTCCTGATGGAAGCGACTAGTTCGAACCGGTCTGCTCTGCCGAGCTCAGCCCTGGCGCTGCTTGTGCCGAGCGTTGTCGCAGAT
>JACCUM010000030.1 GCA_013811805.1 Geodermatophilaceae bacterium
GGACGAGGAACTTCAGCCGACCCTCGAGCCGGGTACTCCATCGGTCCGGGCGCGGCTGGATCTTGTCCGCGCCCTGACCGAAGCGGGTTTGCCGTGCGGCGTCTTCGTGGCACCGGTCCTGCCCTACGTCACCGACACAGATGAGCACCTCGATCGTTTGCTCGGGCAGATCGCCGCGGCAGGTGCTACCGGATGCACAGTCGTGCCGCTGCATCTGCGGCCCGGTGCCCGCGAGTGGTTCTTCAAGTGGTTGCGCCGAGAACGGCCGGCTCTGGTCCCGGGCTACCAGCAGATATTCGGCCGTGGCTCCTACGTCGGTGCCGATTACCGGCTCGGTCTTGCCCGACGCGTGGGTCCGTTGCTGGACCGACATGGGCTGCGCCGACGCCGTGGCGCCGGACAGCGCACTACCTCGGCGCGTGGCATTTCCGGTGACGATGAGGCCGATTTCCCGGAGGGCGCGCTGCCCCAGGTCCGGCGCCGGTCGCCAACGAGGGCCGGCCGACAACACGACGCCACGCAGCAACTCACTCTGGCTTGAGCTGCGGGCCTGCGTAGCCTGTGCAGCATGTCCGACTTACCTCGGCCAGGCACGCGGCCGGTTTCTCCCGGGAGTGCTGCCTCTCCGTTCACGCATCTGGTGACCAGTGTTTCGGAGCTCCGTAGCGACGGTTACCCGGAACCGCCGCCACGCGCCTGGGCGAAGGAGATCGACGCGCTGGACGAGCATTGTGCGGATTTCCTTCGCCGCTCGCCGCTGTCGATGTTGGCCACCAGTGACGCGGATGGGCGTACGACGGTCACCCCGCGCGGGGGACCTCCGGGCTTCGTGCGGGTCCTGGACGCCAAGCGCATCGCCTGGGCGGACCTGACGGGAAATCGTCGCATCGACGGATTGCGGCAGATTTTGGACAACCCGCAGGTCGGATTGCTCTTCCTGATCCCCGGGATGCGAGAGACGCTGCGCATCGACGGTACGGCGTATCTGACCCGAGATCCCGTGGTGCTCCGAGCCGTCGACGTTCCCGGCCGAACAGCCAGTCTCGCGGTCGGTGTCGCGGTTCGCACCGCGTTCGTCCATTGCGGCAAGGCCATGATCCGCTCGAGGGTGTGGCAGCCGGCGAGCTGGCCGGCACCCGAGGAGTTGCCCTCGGCAGCGGCGATGCTGCTGGCCGCCCGCAGTGAACGGATCCCCGTCGAGCAGGCGGCCGCGAGTCTCGAGCAGGGCTACGTCACCCATTTGTGGTGAGTGCCGCTTCCCGGTCGAGACCCGCGACACATCGGCCGAACATCGCGCGGAGACAATGCACGGATGCGCACCATGGGGGTCGAGGAGGAGCTGCTGCTCGTCGACGCCGGCACCGGGGACATCCGGTCCTCCGCTGACACGGTGCTGCGCTCGGACGTCAACGATGACCTGACCGGCGAGTTACAGCAGGAGCAGGTCGAAACCGGGAGCCGGACGACCACCGACCTCCATGACCTGTACGCCGACATCTGCAAGCTGCGCCGGGAGGCAACACAGGCCGCCGCCCGGACCGGCACAGCGATCGCCGCACTGGGTACCAGCCCGCTTCCGGTCTCGCCGCTGACCACCCCACACGCGCGCTATCTGAAGATGGTCGAGCGGTTTGGGTTGACGGCCTCCGAGCAGCTCGCCTGCGGTTGCCACGTCCACGTCTCGGTCGCGGACGACGACGAGGCGGTTGCGGTCCTCGACCGGATCCGCGGCTGGCTGCCGATTCTGTTGGCGCTGAGCGCGAACTCGCCCTATTGGCAGGGGGAGGACAGCGGATATGCCAGTTTCCGCTCCCAGGCCTGGCTGCGCTGGCCGTCTGCCGGACCGACCCCGCTGTTCGGTACGCCGGAGAACTACCACTCTCTCGTCGAGCAGCTGATCGGGTCAGGAACGGTGCTCGACGACGGAATGATCTATTTCGACGCCCGGTTGTCGGCCAACTATCCGACGGTCGAAGTACGGACAGCCGATGTCTGCCGGCGGCCGCAGGACGCGGTCCTCATGGCAGCTCTGTCCCGCGGCCTCGTCGAGACGGCCAGCCGGGAATGGACGGCGGGGCAGCCGCCGCACGAAGTGCCCACCCAGCTCCTGCAGGTCATGAGCTGGCGGGCGGCACGATCGGGCATCACCGGCGAACTCGTGCACCCGCGAACCGGGCGCCCGCAAGGGGCAGCCAGGGTCATCGATGCCCTCATGGACTACCTGAGGCCGGTGCTGTCCGACCTCGGCGAGCACGACCTGGTCGGCGAGCTACTGGCCGACCTGCTCTCCCGCGGGAACGGTGCCATGGCCCAGCGCGCCAGCTTCGCCCGTACGCACGACCTGCGGGCCGTCGTACTCGAGGCAGTGGCCGACGGTTCGGTAACTGACCGGGCTCCCGGTAGCGTGCTCGAAGCGTGCCAGAGTCCACGCGAGGCTTGATGCGCGAATCACGGGGAGAGATCCAGTGGCCAACGGGATCGTCCGACCACCGGAGGTGACTGTGCGCGACTTGCCGTACCGGATCGTCAATCGGTTCATGCTCGGCGTTTTCTGGCTGTTGGGTCTGCGCTTCGACATCCGTGGCGTCGAGAACGTTCCCCACACCGGCGGAGCGGTCATCGCGTCCAACCACGTCAGCTACCTCGACTTCATCTTCGTGGGTCTGGCGGCCTACGAACGGGATCGGCTGGTCCGGTTCATGGCCAAGAAGTCGGTGTTCACCAGCCGGGTCAGCGGTCCATGGATGCGGGGCATGAAGCACATCCCGGTGGACCGGGAGGCGGGAGCGGCCGCCTTCGCCGAGGCCATCACGGCGCTGCAGGACGGTGAGTTGATCGGGATCTTTCCGGAGGCCACGATCAGCAGGTCCTGGGAGCTGAAGAAGTTCAAGACCGGCGTGTCCCGCTTGGCGCTGCAGGCGGGCGTCCCGATCGTGCCGATGGTTGTCTGGGGAGGACAGCGGATCTTCACCGTCGACAAGCGTTACAGCCTCAGGCGCGGAAAGGCGATCAGCATCCTGGTGGGGGAGCCGCTCGTGCCGGCCGAAGGTGCCAAAGCCGGTCGGGTCATGCTCGATCTGCACGCGCGCATGACCGATCTGCTCGACCAGGTCCAGGGTGACTATCCGCAGCAGCCGTCCGCCCCAGAGGACACGTGGTGGCTACCGCGGCACCTCGGCGGCAGCGCGCCCACCCAGGAGTTGGCCGTGCAACTGGAGAACGCCGTGCTGGCTGCCCGCCGAGCCAGGGCCGCGCGCAAGACGGCCGGAAAGGCCGCCGGTCGACCGAGTCGCTGGTCGGCTAGCTGATCAGCGCTTTGGCCGTGGCCGCCGAAGCAGCCGCTCGCTGATGTCCGTCCTGCATAACCCGCGCGTGGTCGACCGCTGCGTGGGTACGCCACCACTGCTGCCCAGCGACCGGAAGTGACTGGATCGGGTCGTAGTACTCATACCGCCGGTCGAGCGAATCAGAGTCTGGGTCACTCGGCTGTCGAGCCTCGAGCCCGGCTCGATAGTTCTTCGTCCAGTAGCTGATCCCTCGTTCGCGGTCGTACTCGGCCAACTGGTGCACCCAGCGCTTGCCGACGTAGGGGACATCGCAGACGATCCGCGGCGTGGCGAAGCCCGGCAGGTATCCCATGATCGAGTGCTGCAGGTCCTGGGCCTGGGCCACCGAGATCCGCCAGTGCTCGGCGTTCGGGATCATGTCGCACATGTAGAAGTAGTACGGCAGGATGCTGGCCTCGTCGGCTAGGGCGAAGCACAGATCGAGCAGCGCCTCCGAGGTCGTGTTGACCCCCTTGAGTAGCACACCCTGATTGCGTACGTCGCGCACCCCGATCTCCAACATGGTCTTCGCCGCCTTCGCCACCAGCGGGGTGACCTGCTGGGCGGCATTGACGTGGGTATGGATGGCCAGGCTGACGCCGCGCTGCTGCGCAGTCGTCGCCAGCCGGGCCATCCCCTCGACGACATCGGGCTTGAGCCAGTGCTGCGGCATCCCCATCAGGGCTTTCGTGGCCAGGCGGATGTCCCGGATGGAGCCGAGTTCGAGCAGGCCGTCGAGGAAGGCTTCGAGGTTCTTGAACGGCATGTTCGCTACATCGCCGCCGGAGACGACTACGTCTCGGACACCAGGGCTGCGGCGTAGGTAGTCCAGCATCGCGGCCTGGCGGTCGACCGGCTTGAGCTCGAACTTCAGCTTGCTGACCTGCGGGGTGGAATTGCCGACCAGATCCATTCGCGTGCAGTGCCCGCAGTACTGCGGGCAGGTGGGCAGCAGCTCCGCCAGCACCTTGGTCGGATAGCGGTGGGTCAAACCCTCCGCGGTCCACATCTCGTGCTCGTGCAGGGAGTCCCGGATGGCATAGGGGTGTGACGGCCAGTCGGTGGCCCGGTCGGAAAAGACCGGGAGCATGTACCGCCGGACCGGGTCGGCGAGCATCGCCTCGGTAGTCGGACGGGTGTGCGGGACCATCGTGTTCAGCATCTGCGGAGGCAGCAGGATCGACATCGTGGCCCGGTGCTGCTGATCGGCCTCGAGGTCGGCGTAGAACCTCTCGTCGAGCAGATCGCCGTAGACACCCCGCAGCTGACGGACGTTCTTCGCGCAATGGGCGCGCTGCCACTGCGCGTCGGCCCACTCCTGCTCGGAGACGTCGGCGAAACCGGGCAGTCGACGCCAGTCGGGTTCGACCAACTCTCGGCGCTGGTAGACGTAGGGCTGTCCCGGCTGTACGGCAGTCACGGCAGGCCTCCTGGCAGGGTCTCGAATCAAGGATGGATACCGGTACTGTACGGGATATCGTCCGGCTCTATAGCGGTCGTGCCGTGGTTTCTTCGGCATAACGACGAATTTTCCGAAGGAGGTACGGCATGGGTCCGATAGCGACCAGCTTGGGTGTAGGCCGTGTTCTCGAGCCCGACGGCGTCCTTCCGCAGGCGGCGTGGCGGCTCGACCCGGACGCGGCGCTCCGGGACGACGAGACTGCGATCCGAGTGCGGCGACTCAACCTCGATGCCGCCTCCTATCGACAGCTGGTCGAGGAGCACTCCGGGAACGGACCGGCCATCCGCGACGCCGTCCTGCGGATCGTCAGCAGTCGCGGCAAGATGCACAACCCGGTCACCGGCTCCGGCGGAATGTTGATCGGGACGGTCGAAGAGGTCGGACCCGACTCCGTACTCGAGTTGCTGCCAGGTCAGTCGGTGGCGACCTTGGTGTCGCTCACCCTCACCCCGTTGCGGATCGACGACGGCCTGCGTTCCTGGGACGGGTCGGGGGAACAGGTGCCCTGCGACGGTCGGGCGATCCTGTTCGGTCGATCCATCGCGGCGGTCCTGCCTGCTGACATACCCGAGCACACCGCGCTGTCGGTCCTCGATGTCTGCGGCGCGCCCGCCCTGGTGGACCGCGTCGTTCGGGCGAACGACGCTGCGTCGGTGTGTGTCTTGGGTGCGGCTGGCAAGTCCGGCTCCCTGTCGCTGGCCGCCGCTCGTCGCGCCGGCGCCACCCGACTCGTCGGTCTGGTGCCCACCGCCTCCGAAGCGGCTCAGGTGCGCGACGCCGGGCTGGCCGACGAGATCGTGATCGCTGATGCGCGGGATCCGCTCGCGGTCAGCGCCGCCGTAGGGGAGCCTGTTCAGGTGAGCGTGGTCTGCGTCGACGTTCCCGGCTGCGAACACGGTGCGATCCTGGCCACTGGAAACGGCGGCAACGTGATCTTCTTCTCGATGGCAACCTCGTTCGCCGCCGCGGCCCTCGGCGCCGAGGGCATGGCCGCCGACGTCACGATGCTGGTCGGCAACGGTTACACCCCGGGACATGCGCAACTGGCGTTGGACCTCTACCGGTCCACTCCAGGCGTGGCCCGGCTGTTCGCCCAGCGCGGCCACGCGTGAGAACACCGACCATTGCGCGGAGCGCACGAGCCCCGAAGACACTGCTGGCCGGTGTCCGGCTCGGCGCGCGCAGCGGCCAGGGCCTGCTCTTCGAGGACTCCCGCATCGCCTGGACCGGCCCGATGAAAGACGCACCTCCGGCCGACCGGGCCCTCGACCTCTCCGGCTGCCTGTTGTTGCCGGCTTTTGTCGATGCTCACGTGCACGCCACGGCGACGGGTCTGTCGTTGGCCGGGCTGGATCTGCACGGAACGGCGTCGTTGCCGGCCGCACTCGACCGGATCGCCGGCCATGCCGACGCCCATCCCGGTCAGCTCATCTTCGGAACCGGCTGGGACGAGACGACCTGGCCCGAACGGCGCGCGCCCAGCCTCGCCGAAGTCGACGGCGCCACTCGCGGCGCCCCGGCCTACCTGGCCCGGGTCGACGTGCACTCGGCCGTTGTCTCGACTGCGCTGCTCGACCGCTGCCCGCAGGCCCGCGACCGACCTGGTTACGACTCGAACGGCCACCTACGACTGGAGGCCCATCACGTCATTCGCCGTACGGCTCAGGCCGCGATCACAAGCGAGCAGCGACTCCGGGCCCAACGCGAAACCCGGTCGCACGCGGCCGAACTCGGCATCGCCGCAATCCATGAGATGGCCGGGCCGGACATCTCAGGTCGCCACGACCTGGAGTCGCTGCTGACGCTAGCCCGAACCGAGGCCGGTCCCCAGGTCTTCGGCTACTGGGCAGAACTGGGCGAGACCGACGTCGTGACCGAACTCGGTCTTGCCGGCGCTGCGGGAGACTTGTTCTGCGACGGCGCCTTTGGTTCGCACACCGCCGCACTGCACGAGCCCTATCTTGACGCACCGACCACCACCGGTGCCCTGTACTTCACCGACGAGCAGGTTGCCGATCACCTCAGGCGGGCCACGGGATCGGGCATCCAAGCCGGCTTCCACTGCATCGGCGATGCTGCGATCGACCAGGTGGCACGTGGATTCGAGGCAGTCGCAACCGAATTCGGCGACGATGCCGTACGAGCGTGCCGACACCGGCTGGAGCACCTGGAAATGCCCGGTCGGGCCGCGCTGTCCACCTTCGCCCGCCTTGGCGCGGTGGCCAGCGTGCAACCCGGCTTCGATGCGGCCTGGGGAGGCCTCGGACGGATGTATGAGACGCGGTTGGGCGCTCAGCGCGCCACGGGGCTCAACCCGTTCGCGGACTTCGCCGCCGCCGGCATCGCCATGGCCTTTGGCAGCGATGCTCCGGTCACACCCATCGACCCGTGGGGTGCCATCGCCGCTGCGGTCGCGCATCGAACACCGGCGAGCCGGGTGCCTGCGCAGCGGGCAATGGCCGCTGCCACTGCCGGTGGCTGGTGGGCCGCGCGCGATCCGCGGCCCGGCGTGGGGACGGTCGAGGTCGGCACCCCCGCCCACCTCGCTGCCTGGAAGGTCGAGGGGAGCGTCGATGCCACCGTCGACGACATCGTGTCGGGCATCCTCGCAGGGGCACCTGCACCTCGGTGCGAGCTGACCGTTGCGGCCGGGCAGATCATCTTCGGGGCGGACGGGCTGTGACCGGCCTGGGGGTCCGGGCCATTCCCATCCAACGGCGGCCGATCATCCACCTGGACAAGCGATTGGTGCGCCGCGCCCGGTCCTTGGCGCTGCTCGCCGCGGCTCCGGTGATCTCCCTGGCCAAGGCGCGAACCACGGTGTCGGTCGAGCGGGCCGTTCTGCGCTTGGCGGGACTGTCCGGCGCCGACCCCACTACCGGTGATGGCGACATCCCCTGGGTGAACCGGGTGGTCGACGCCGTGCGCGACCAGGTGGGACTGGAACACGGTGTCGCGCTGCCGGTCTGGCACGCCATGCGCGTGTACGGACACGACAGTCTGCTCGACCTGGCCGAGGCCGTCACGGCAGGCACCACCGAATTCGATCTCCCCACCGGCGCGGCGGCGGTCCGGGCGCACAACGCGGCCACCCGCGCCGCGAAGGCCGGCCTGCGTCAGATCGACCGCAACCAGGCGACCCGCGACCGACTGATCCGCACCATCGGTGACCCACCTCGGCGACCGTGGGTCTACCTGATCGTGGCCACCGGCGACATCTACGAGGACATCCCGCAAGCCCAGGCCGCAGCCCGGGCCGGCGCCGACGTGATCGCGGTGATCCGCTCGACCGGGCAGTCGCTACTCGACTTCGTACCGGAAGGCGCGACCCGCCAGGGATATGCGGGGACGTATGCCACCCAGGAGAACTTCCGGCTGATGCGGGCTGCCCTGGACGAGGTGAGCCGGGAACTCGGCCGCTACGTCCGGCTGACCAACTACGCTTCCGGTCTCTGCATGCCGGAGATCGCCACCCTGGCCGGGCTGGAGCGGCTGGACATGATGCTGAACGATTCGATGTACGGCATCCTGTTCCGCGACATCAACCCTCAGCGGACCTTCGTCGACCAGCGGTTCAGCCGGATGATCCACGCCCGCGCCGGGATCATCATCAACACCGGGGAGGACAACTACCTCACCACGGCCGACGCCGTCGACGACGCGCACACCGTGACCGTCAGCCAGTTGCTGAACGAGACCTTCGCGCACGAGGCCGGGCTGGAGGACTGGCAGCTCGGACTGGGCCATGCCTTCGAGATCAACCCGGACCTGCCGGATTCGTTCCGGCTGGAACTGGCCCACGCGCTGCTTGCCAGACACTTGTTCCCCGAGGCGCCGCTGAAGTGGATGCCGCCGACCAAGCACATGACCGGCGACATCTTCCGCGGCTATCTGTTGGACGGGTTCTTCAACCTCGTGGGCGCCTTGACCGGGCAGGGAATCCTGTTGGTGGGCATGATGACCGAGGCCGTAGTCACACCCTTCCTGTCCGACCGGGATCTGGCTTTGCAGAACGTGCGGTACGTGCTGGATGCCGCCGGCGGACTCACGGAGGACTTCCATCCGCCCCGCGGGGGATTCATCGAGAACCGCGCCAACCAGGTGCTGGCCGAGGCGGTCGGGCTGCTCGAACGGATCACTGCCGACGGCCTGCTCAACGCGATCGCCGACGGGACGTTCGGCATCACCAAGCGCCCGGCTGACCGGGGCAAGGGCCTGGACGGCGTCATCGTCAAGGCCGATGGTTATGACAACCCGGCAGTCACCTTGATGGAATCCGACCTAGGTAGGGGAGGAGGGTCATGAGGCAGGAAACCGAGGAGCCGACCGTCATCCGGCCCTACGGTGACACGACGGGCGACGGCATGGTCCAGGTCTCGTTCACATTGCCGATGTCGCCCGGCCCCAAAGCAGAGGGCGCCGCTCTGCAGCTGGCCGGCAGGATGGGCCTCCACCCATCAATGGTGGTGCACGCCAAAGGCCTAGGTGGCGAGGATTCGGCGTACACATTCTTCGTCGTGTACGGCCGAGTCGGGCACCTGGTCGAGTTGGACAAAGTGCTCGTACGCGAACGCGAGTATCCGCTGCTGGCCGCCAAGGACGCCAACCTGGCGATCAAACGGACCTTGCATCGCAAGCTCGTCGTCCTCGGCGCCTGCATCGGCACTGACGCACACACCGTCGGAATCGATGCGATCCTCAACGTCAAGGGCTTCGCCGGGGAGAAGGGGCTCGAGTACTACCGCGAGATGAAGGTGTCAAACCTCGGCGCGCAAGTGACGGTGCCCGAACTCGTCAGCCAAGCTCGCAAGGACCGGGCCGACGCCGTGTTGGTCTCCCAAGTCGTCACCCAACGCGATGCGCACCTTCGCAACACCCGAGAACTCGCCGCCGCATTCCGAGAAGCCATGGGGGACAACCGCCCC
The DNA here is from genome assembly GCA_013811805.1 of Geodermatophilaceae bacterium. GTDB lineage: Bacteria > Actinomycetota > Actinomycetes > Mycobacteriales > Geodermatophilaceae > JACCQS01. The sequence goes on from JACCUM010000030.1 coordinate 9,714, forward strand.
CTGCTGGTGGTCGGTGGTCCACGTTTCGATCCGCTGATGGCCGGCGAGCTCGGCGTCGACCGGATCTTCGGACGCGGGACCACTCCGGGAGAGGTTGCGTCCTACCTCGTCCACGCCCTCACCACGATCAAGGAGCCAGTCCGTGTCCGCTAGAACTGACTTACCCCAGCCAAGGTTGACAGTTGGGCTCCGCCCGGCTACTCCGACGGTCGGCCTGACGGTCACGCACCGTCGGTATGTGCCCTACTCCCACGCCCACTACGGCGGAAATCTGGTGGAAGGCGCCTACGCCCTGGGGCTGTTCGGAGATGTGGCGACCGAACTCGCGATCCGCACCGATGGCGACGAGTCGCTGCTGGCCGGGTATGACTCGGTCGAGATGCTCGCTCCGCTGCAAGCGGGCGACATCGTCGAGGCCAGCGCCACCCTCACCCGAATCGGCCGCCGCAGCCGGGGGGTGGACTTCGAGGCCAGGGTCGTCTGCCGGGCCGCCCCGGACCGTGGCCCGTCGGCGGCCGATGTACTCGACCCACCGCTGACGATCACCCGAGCCCGCGGCACGCTGGTGGTCCCGGATCTGCGGCTAACTGAGGGATCTGGTGACTAACTGACTGCCGCGACACGCCGAAAAGTGGGTCCGGCCCCCACAGTCCGGTGCAGAACCCGTTGACAGCGCAAGCAAGGCCGGGAGTAGGTTCTGCGCATCGCACAACGGGCAATCCGGGGATGACCTTCCCCTGCAGATCGGCACGTGACGTCGGCTCGTGCGCCCGCGCAGAAATGCGCGGAGCGCCTGGCCAGGGCAGGACGTTACACCGGCTGGCAGGCGAGCGTCACCCGGAATCGGTGGGAAAAGGAGAGGGTCCGGCGAGCCAGTAGACAACGGTGCCTCGGTTGCAGCCAGCAGCGACGAGGTGCCGGTCCGAAGACTTCGCCGGACCTCTTCTTCCCCGATCCGACATCGCCGAGCAGCCCGAGTGCGACGACGGCCTGGGGCTGACAGCAAGATCATCCACGCCCCATCGGTGCTCCCGTTTGGCAGATGTTGCCGCGTGCCTGGAATGCTGGTCTGCACCCCCGGCAGCAGCTCGGGGCGGCGGGAGGATCTGAGGTGGGCGTTGCGGCCGGGATCCGAGCCGACCCGGTGATGAGCCCCGATCCCACTTCCCGTGGTCCCAAACCGAGCCCGAGCGGGGCCGGAACATCGATGTCGGCAGTCGAGGTTGCGCGGATGCCACGGGGGGCCGCCACCGTGCTCGTCGTTCTCGGCGGCCTGGCCGCCACGCTCGCCTTCCCACCGTACGACCTCCGGATGCTGGCCATCTTGGCGCCGGCGGCGCTGGCCGTTGCGGTGCACGGACGCCGGGCGAGGTCAGGCGCTTGGCTGGGACTGGCTTCCGGACTGGCCTTCTTCGTCCCGCATCTGGCCTGGGCAGCGGAATACCTTCCCGCGTGGCCATGGCTGCTGCTGGCGCTGTGGCAGGCGGGCTACCTGGCGTTGATGGGAGTCGGCTGGGCCGTGGTCAGCCGGCTGCCGCTCTGGCCGGTCTGGATGGCCGCGCTGTGGATTGGCGGAGAGGCCCTGCGCGGGCGCTGGTTCGTGGGCGGTTTCCCTTGGGGCAGAGTCGGATTTAGCCAGCCTGATGGACCGTTCACGGCGCTTGCCGCCTTCGGGGGGGTTCCACTGGTCGGCTTCGCGGTGGCGTTGACCGGAACTCTGTTGGCCGCCACCGTGCTGTCCGCGGGCCGCCGCCAGAGCCTGCGCCTGGGCATCGCAACCCTCGCAGTACCGCTGCTGGCCGCTACCGGCTGGCTGGCCCTCGGTGAACGCTCACTGTCAGGGGAGGGCCAAGCCCAAACGAGAATCGCGATCGTCCAGGGCGATGTGCCCCAAGCCGGGTTGGATTTCAATTCTCGTCGACGGGCCGTGCTGGACAATCACGTCGAGGCGACGGTGGCCTTGGCTGCCGACGTGGCAGCCGGGCGAGGATTGCGTCCCGATCTCGTGATCTGGCCGGAGAACTCCTCCGACATCGACCCGCTCACCAACGCCGACGCGGCCGCCGCCATCGACCGGGCGGCGCGTGCAGTCGACGTACCGATTCTGGTCGGCGCCGTCCTCAACGGTCCCGGGCCGACGCAGGTCAGCAATGTCGGTGTGCTCTGGGACCCCGACACCGGGGCCGGGCAGATCTACACCAAGCGGCACCCCGTGCCCTTCGCCGAGTACATCCCGGCGCGGGGACTGCTGGAGCGGGTCACCGATCTGGTCGACATGGTCGGACGAGACTTCGTCTCCGGCAATGAGGTAGGGATCTTCGACACTGCCGGAATCCGGCTCGGGGACCTGATCTGTTTCGAGATCGCCTATGACGACCTGGTTGCCGACGTCGTCGATGCCGGGGCCGGGGTCATCGTCGTACAGACCAACAACGCCACGTTCGGGTTCTCCGACGAGACGTACCAGCAACTGGCCATGGCACGACTGCGGGCGGTCGAGCATGGCCGGCCGGTTGTCGTTGCCTCAACCGTCGGGATCAGCGCCTTCATCGCGCCGGACGGCTCCCTGGTCCAGTCGAGCGAGCTGTTCACCCGTCAGACGTTGGTCGCCGACGTCGGACTGCGTCAGGCCGACACGATCGCCAACCGGCTCCGTGAAGGACCGGAGTGGACGTTGGTCGGCATAGGGCTCCTGGCCTGGGCGTACGGACTCGCCCGGCGCCGGTCCCCGACGCGGCCGGGCACACCATGAGCGAGTCTTTGGAACGGGTTCTCGTGGTGATCCCCACCTTTGACGAGATCGAGAATCTCGAGTCGATCCTGGCCCGCACTCGAGCGGCCAATCCGGCTGTGGACATCCTGGTGGTCGACGACTCGAGCCCGGATGGGACCGGAGAGCTCGCCGATCGGGTTGCCGTCGGGGACGAGCGGATCCACGTCCTGCACCGGGCGGAGAAAGTCGGGCTGGGACCGGCCTATCTGGCGGGTTTCGCCTGGGGTCTGGATCGGGAATACGACGTGCTCGCGGAAATGGACGCCGATGGCTCGCACGCCCCCGAGCAACTCCCGGACCTGCTGCACGCCTTGTCCGAGGCCGAGGCCGACCTCGTGATCGGATCGCGGTATGTGCCGGGCGGTGAGGTCCGCGGCTGGGCTACCTGGCGTCTGCTGCTCTCCCGCGGTGGGAACCGCTACGCGCGCACGATGCTCCGACTTCCGGTCCACGACGCAACCGGGGGATTCCGTGCGTACCGCGCGGACGTCGTAGGTGAATTGCACCTGGACGACATTTCCAGCGCTGGGTATTGCTTCCAGGTGGATATGGCCTGGCGAACCTGGAGAGCCGGCTACGACATCGTCGAAGTACCGATCGCCTTCACCGAACGGACGCTGGGCAGGAGCAAGATGAGCGCCTCGATCGTTGGAGAAGCACTGGTCCGTGTGGGCTGGTGGGGCTTGCGCAACCGCAGCCGCGGTGCGCGCGCTCTGGCCATCGCAAGCCGGAGGGAGCGTTCATGATGCGCGCTCGATTGGGACCCATCCTCGCCGTACTGCTCGTCGCCGAGATCGCGGTCTTCATCCTGGTCGGGAGTTGGATCGGTGTCGGCTGGACCATTCTGCTGGCTCTGTTCACTTCTGCGGTGGGATTGTGGTTGTTCGGCAGGGAAGGCATGCGCGCCCTGCGGGCGTTGGGCGTGGCATCACGAGGCGGAAAGTCGCCCGGAGCCGCTGCCATCGACGCCGGCCTGGTAGCCCTCGGCGGGCTCCTGGTCTTTCTGCCGGGGTTCGTCAGTGACGTGGTGGGCCTGATGTGCCTTATCCCGGCGACCCGGCCGCTGATCCGTCGCCTGGTGATCGGGGGAGTGGCCCGCAAGTACGGCCCCGCCCGGGTGCGGTCGCGGCGACTGGATGGTGTGGAGGCTCCGCGTGGCGACCGTCCTCGGGGCACCCCTGCATCCCGACCGGCGGACGCCACAGGTTCATCCGGCGGCTCGGGACCCGGTGTCATCGAAGGAGAGATCGTTCCGTGAGTCCAGCGCGGACCTGACCACCGAGCCGCGCCAGTGTGATGAATCGACGTCCCGACGCCAGTGACCTGGCAGTAGCACGTGAGCGGACCATCCCCGACGTGATCGGGCCCGGCTTGGCCGTGCTGTTCTGTGGCATCAATCCCGGGCTGTGGTCTGGTGCGTTGGGCCAGCACTTCGCCCGACCCGGCAATCGTTTCTGGCCCACCCTGCACCGCTCCGGATTCACGCCACGGCAACTGCGGCCGGACGAGCAGACCGAACTACTCTCGTACGGCCTGGGCGTCACCAACCTGGTCCCGCGGACGACCGCGCGCGCCGACGAGTTGGGACGAGACGAAATGGTGCTTGGAGCCGCCCGACTGCTCGGATTGGTAGCGGACTACAAACCAGCCTGGGTGGCGGTGCTCGGCGTGACCGCGTACCGGCTCGGCTTCGGACGTCCCAAGGCCAGAGTCGGCCGGCAGGAAGAGCCTTTGGCGAGGGCCGGCATCTGGGTGCTGCCCAACCCGAGCGGTCTGAACGCCCACTATCAACTCGATGCGCTGACCGACCAGTTCGCACTCCTACGCGAGGTGGCCTTCGCCGCTCACCGGTCGCCAGGCGGATCTCCGGAGGGTCAGCGACCGCCGGAGGGTCAGCGTCCGCCGCCGACATCGAGAAAGGCGCCGGTGACATAGGACGCCTCAGCTGAGAGCAGCCAGGCGATCGCCGCTGCGACCTCGTCGGCGCGTCCACCACGACCCCACGGCACCGAACCGGCCAGCCGCCCGACCCGGCCCGGTTCCCCGGCGCTGGCATGGATGTCGGTTTCGATCAGTCCTGGGCGTACGGCGTTGACCCGGATCCCTTCGCCGGCCACCTCACGCGCAAGTCCGGTTGTCAGTGTGTCGAGAGCGCCTTTGGAGGCGGCGTAGTCCACGTACTCACCGGGGCTGCCCAGGACTGCAGCTCGGGAGGAGACATTGACGATCGCGCCTCCCGTGCCGCCGTTACGGGTCGACATGGTACGAACCGCCTCCCGCGCACAGAGGAAAGCGCCGATCACGTTGATCGTGAAGACCTGATGGATTCGGTCACCGGTCATGTCCTCCACCCGGCTCTGGGGGGCGACGATGCCCGCGTTGTTGACCAACGCGGCCAAGGTCCCCAGTTCTGCGGCTGCATCGAACGCACCGAGAATGTCGCCTTCCCGGGAAACATCGGCTCGGACGGTGCGGACCGGTACGCCGTGAGCCAGGCACTGTGCGGCTACCTCAGCTGCAGCCGCGTGTTGCTCGCGGTAGGTGAGGCATACCGCGTACCCGCGTTCGGCGAGCAGGACCGCGGTGGCGGCGCCGATACCGCGCCCGCCGCCGGTGATCAGAACGACGTCGGTCACGGCGGCGAGCCTGTCACACCGCGGAAAGGAGACCCTCTGCCGTGCGTACGACCAGCCCGTCGGCTTGGGCGAAGGCCAGCGCTCGTTCGAACCGAGCCGTCTCCGAGTACGGCGCCCCGACCCGGACGGCTAGGTCCTCTGGGGATTGTGGGCCGTGCGCTTGCAGCGCCCGGATGATCTGGCTGGTCTCATGACCGACCCTGCACGGCGATGAGTTCGCATGCGGATGTCCGTCGTGATCCGTCCCAATTCGACACCCGACACGTTGGCTCCTTCGCAGACTCAGCCAGGTACCTCGGTGCTGCTTGCTTTCAGCCAAGTCAACCCAGCGGGGCTTTTCCTGGCGTCCTGCATGACTGAACCCCTAGACCGGGCTCCCTTCGACGATGCGCATCGGGCTGGCTGTGTCGGTGACCCGATCGAGCCGGAAACCCGCCTGCTCGAACAACCCGCTCATTTGGCTCGCCGTGCGTTCCCGGCCGCCCGTCACGGTCAGCATGATCAGGTCCAGGGTTGCAGCGCGCGGGTCGTTGTGATCCTCGGGCAGCACCCCTTCGACGACCAAGAGGGTGGAGTTCTGGTGGGCGGCACGGCGGATGGCTGCGAGGATCTCCACGCATTCCCTCTCCGGCCAGTCGTGCAGAACCTCCATCAGCACGTAGGCATCCGCGGCCGGTAGAGCGTCCTTGAAGAAGTCCCCAGCGATTGCTCGCATTCGCGGGTGCTCGACGTCCAGGCTGTCGATCACCTCGGGCAGGTCGAACAGGATGCCCTCGGTGTCGGGAGCGACGTCGAGCACCGCGCGCAAGAGATGCCCGCGGCCGCCACCGATGTCGGTGATCGTCCGGTACGGCCGGAAATCGAAGGCATCGACCACGGCAGCACCTTCTGCGCCTGCCTTCGCGGTCATGGCTCGGCCGAATATCTCCCCATCACTCGGGTGACCCTGCAGATGGGCCCAAAGGCCCTGCGGTTCCAGTACTTCAAGGGAGGGCCGGCCGGTGCGGACGGAGTGTCCGAGCTCGGTGATGCTGCCCCAGATGATCGGCAGGCCCATCATCTGCAGGAACGGCCGCATCGTCATCGGGTGGTCACTGCGCAACAGCCGGGACGACGCGGTGTGTCCGAACGTGCCATCCCGGTGGTCGAAGATCCCATGAGCGGCAAGGAGACTCATGACGCGGCCGAGTGCGTCAGCATCTACACCGCAAGCGGAGGCCAGTTCAGCTGCGGGCACCGGGGAATCGTCGATCCGGTCGGCAACCCCGAGGTCGGCTACCACGTGGACGCACCGTGCCGCGAAGCCAGCGGTGGTCAACGTCCAGACGAGCTCATGCGGTTGCTGCGTCATCGTGCCCCCTCATACGCGGTGCCCGCCGCCAAGCGGCTGCGGTCTCTGGCGGCAGCGACCCATTCCGCGAAGGTCTGCAGCCGTGGATTGAGCGCACGGGTGAGTTCGACGTCATAGTGCGCGCAGTAGTCCTCGTTGTCCTCGGTCGTGATCTGGAACATGTTCGC
>JACCUM010000045.1 GCA_013811805.1 Geodermatophilaceae bacterium
GTCCGCGAAGGCCGGGCCACCTATCTGGATCACCAGCTCGACCGACCACCGTGAGCACGCCATCGCAGACGAGGAACTGGCCACCGGGCAGTGGCATCGCAACGGCATCTACCGCGCCATGTGCGGCTCGGTCGTGACATCAGCAGGGCTAACGACACCGCCAGGCAGGCGCTGTCAGCCCTGCGCCATGCAGTCGTCTGGCCCACGCCCGCAGCCTCGGATGAGACGCCGCCGGCGGGCTATCTGGCGGCATGGACCTAGGAGTGTCCTGAATAAGGGTCTGTGCGGGTGGTCTGGGGGGGCAAGGTCTCTCGGTGGCCGTGTGTGCGGTGCGGATGAGGCGGCACCAGAGTGCGACTACGAGTTCCCCCTGCGGTTGCAGACGAGGATGGAAGACGCTGTCGGCCGGCTAAGGGCGGGGCCTGGCGCTGTTAGGCCGTCGCCCATGTTCCCGCAGTGTGGCTGAGGCCGAGGTTGAGCAGTCGGCGCAGGTTGAGCCCGGCGACTCGGTGGTGCAGCCACAGATCGTTGAGCTGTGTTCCGCGGAACCGCAGCCTGCGGTTCCCGCCGGCGACCAGCCAGGCGATGGAGCGCTCCACCATCGGCCGGTGCTCGCGGTAGACGGCCTGGAAGTCCGGGTCCTGGGCGCGGGCCCGGTGTGCGCGTTGCAGGGCCTGGTGCGGGTGCAACGACAGTTTCTTGCCCCGGGCAGAGGTGGTGCAGCGTGCGAGGAACGGGCAGCCGCGACAGGCCGCGCCGAAGGTCACCTTCCGAGTCCGGGTGATGGGGCGGGTGATCCTGTTCGGGCAGGTCACGGTTCCGAGCTGGTCGTCGGTGGGCTCGGTGACGATGAAGTCGTCCAGGGTGAACCCGCCGGCCACGGCCGGACGCGACGGCCACGGCTTGATGATCGCGAGGTGCTCGGCGTCGTTCAACGCGGCCAGAGCGTCCCCGCTGCCGTAGGCCGAGTCCGCGAGTACCTCGAACCGTTCGCCGTTGCCCTGCTCGTGGGCCTGGGCGAGCAGGTCGATCCCGACCGCGGCATCGGAGTTGTCCGCGCCGCTGGCCGGGGTCAGGGCGGTGTCGGTGATGATCCCGGTGTCGGGCTCGACGACCACGTGCGCCTTGTAGCCGTCCTGGCGCCGCGAGCGGGTCTTGTGCGCGTGCCGCGCCTGGGGATCCACCGTGGAGATCACCCGGTCCGGGGCGACCTGGCAGGCGATCCGCCACCGCCCGTCGGTGGCATCGGAGTCGGGCGCGGGTTCGACGTCCTGGCCAGCGACCAGCGCCAGCAACGCCACCGCCTCGGCCGCCTTCGCCCCAAGCTCCTGCTCGGGCAGATGCCCGAGCAGCCGGTGCGCGTCGGTGACCAGCGCGTCGACGAGCTGCTCGCGGGCGGCCGCGTCGTCCCAGACGATCGCCGGTTTCCCCGGCCGGGAGTAGTCGTGAGCGGTGCAGCACGCCGCGATCACCTCCGCGGCGCCGGGCACCTCGCGGGCCACCCGCCAGATCGCGGCGACGAGCTGGGTGACCGTGTCCTAAGTGGCGACCGCGTCATCAAGCACGGTGGAGTCCAATGCCCGCCGGGTCTTCCCGGTCAACACCCCGGTCGCAGCCACCACCTCCTTGACCGCGTCGAAGATCCGGTTCGGCTGCGCGGAGTTCGCCAACCGGCGCCGCCAGTAGGTCAACGTCGTCGGGTGGAAACCCTTCGCCGTCACCGCCAACCCGCACGCGGCCTTCCACCGCAGCTCGAACGTCACCGCCTCCGCGGCCGCCTCGTCCGAAAGCCCGTTCAAGGTCTGCAACACGATCACCGAGGCGATCACATCGGCCGGGATCAACAGGCGACCCCGCCGCGTCACGAACAGGTCAGCGAACAACTCCTCCGCAAACAACTCGCCGCGGTGCACGGCCAGGAACGCGAACACCCCGCCCTCAGGCAGCAGATGCCCAGCCACCGACTCCACATCCAAGATCTCGCGCTGCGGATCAGCCCGTCCCTGCACCCACAGATCGTCCCAGTCACACCTGTGACCGGCCGAGCCGACACGCCCCCCTTTTTCAGGGCTCTCCTAGGCCGGCATTGCGGCCAAAATCGCCGCGACTGGACGTTTACCCGCGCTAGGCGCGGTGACATGCCCCGTCGTAGCGATCAACGTGGCGGCGAGCGTTGGCTCAGTCGGCGGCGAACCCCTGGCG
>JACCUM010000051.1 GCA_013811805.1 Geodermatophilaceae bacterium
CCTGGGACGGCCAACCGCTCGGCGACGACGAGTACGTGATCTCCTCCGATGAGAAGACTTCCATCCAGGCGCGTTGCCGCTGCCATCCGACCCTGCCTCCCGGGGTCTCGCGCATGATGCGAGTCGAGCACGAGTACGACCGCGGTGGCGCGGTGGCCTACCTGGCCGCCTACGACGTCCACCGGGCGCACCTGATCGGCCGTTGCGAACCCAGCACCGGCATCACGCCGTTCGAAGCGCTTGTCGAGCAGGTCATGAGCCAGGAGCCCTACGCCAGCGCGAAACGGGTGTTCTGGGTCGTCGACAACGGTTCGTCCCACCGCGGCCAAGCCTCCGTCGCGCGGATGGCCGAGCGCTGGCCCACCTGCGTGCTCGTCCACACACCTGTGCACGCCTCATGGCTCAACCAGGTGGAGGTCGTCTTCTCCATCGTCCAGCGCAAAGTCGTCTCCCCTAACGACTTCCACGACCTGGCCGAGATCGAGGCCCGACTCAGCGCCTTCGAGACTCGCTACAACGCGACCGCCAGCCCCTTCGACTCAAAGTTCACCGCCACCTACCTCAACGACCTCCTGGCCCGCATCGACGACCACGAGCGATCAGCCATCGCGAAGGCCGCATGACCCCCCCACGAACTTCAGGCGCAGACCACTTAGTGGTCGACATCGGAAGTTCGTGGGGGGTGATGGGCGGCCGGGGCAGTGATACCGCTGGGGACCGCTGGTGGGTCAGCTGGGGGGTCCGTTGAGGTAGAGGCCGCAGGCGCAGTCGAGGGCTTCTTGTGGTGTGCCGATTGGGTAGCCGCTCGGCAAGACTGACGGTTCGTAGTCTTCGTGGCTTGCCCGGTAGATAGCGAATCCCCAGGTCGTGGAGGATCCGTTGTAGCGCAATCGGAATAACGGCAGAGTTGTGCCGTCGATGAGACTCGCCGGCCACGTAAGCGAACGCTCCTTGGTGACGAATATGAATGTCGTTGAGTTGGGGCCAGCGTTCTCGAGCTCGAGCTTGGATTCGTTGCCTGAGTGACGTTTTCGTTGAGTCCGGTGCGGTAGCCATGAGGTTGTTATTCCAGAAGGGCGTGTCGTGCCCCCTATGAACGTGCGTGTCCGGAAATAATCCTAAGGGTCGGTGCCGGATTACCGCCCAAGGAATCGATAACATGTCGATGCGCAGCCCGTATGTGGTGAACCTAACCTCCGAGCAGCGGAGCGAGTTGGAGAAATTGTCGAGGCGGGGCGGGGCATCGTACCGCCTTGTCATACGGGCGCGCATTGTGCTCGCCGCTGCCGAGGGCGAATCGAATGCCGCGGTCGCCCGCCGCCTGTCCGTCTGTGTGGATACGGTCCGACTGTGGCGCCGCCGCTTTGGTGCTGGCGGAATCGAGGGGCTTGCCGATCGGCCACGCACCGGGCGGCCACGGGTCTTTCCCGCCTCGGCGGTGGCCGAGGTGACAGCGTTGGCCTGTGAGTTACCGGCCCAAACTGGGGTACCGCTGGCTCGATGGAGCTGCCCGGAGCTCGCTGAACAGGCCCGCCTGCGCGGGATCGTGCCACGTGTGTCCGCCTCGACGGTGCACCGGTGGTTGACCGCGGACGCGCTCAAGCCCTGGCAACATCGGTCCTGGATCTTTCCCCGCGACCCCTACTTCGCGGTGAAAGCCACGCGCGTGCTGGATCTCTACGCACGCGTGTTCGACGGTGCGCGACTGGGTAAGCACGATTTTGTCCTGTCCGCCGACGAGAAACCGGGAGTTCAAGCCAGGCGCCGTATACGACCGAGTATGCCCCCGGCCGTGCGACGACCAATACGGGTAGAAGCGGAATATGCGCGCGGCGGGACACTGGCGTATTTCGCCGCCTACGATGTTCACCGCGCCCACGTGATCGGCCGCTGCGAGCCCACCACAGGGATGGCCCCATTCGCGCGTCTGGTGGATCAAGTAATGACCACCGAACCATATGCCAGCGCCCGCCGCGTGTTCTGGGTCGTGGACAACGGCGCATCCCACCGTAACTGGGCTGCGGCCGCTCGAATGAACGACGCCTACCCCAACGCTCACATGGTGCATCTTCCGGTACACGCCTCATGGCTCAACCAAGTGGAAATATACTTCTCGGTCGTCGCCCGAAAAGCACTGAAGCCAGACGACTTCGCGGACCTCGACACGGTCGCCGCCCACCTCATCGCATTCCAGAACCACTACAACTCCACAGCGCAACCGTTCAAGTGGACATTCAGCCGCAACGACCTCAACCAGCTACTCGCCCGGATCGGCCGCCACGAACCCGACGCACCACGACCGCTCGTTGCGTGACCAACCCTAGAGAAACTAACGGATTCACCCACTAGTGTCCTGAGTCGGAAATCTCACAACTAAAGGCTGTTGAGGTCCAGACTCCTCCTGTCGGTGACGATGGGAGGAGTGATGGCGGTGCGAGGTCGACCCGTGGTGGCGGTGGTGCTGGATGGGGAGTCGCGGCAGGTGCTGGAGCGGTGGGCGCGACGGCCGAGTTCGGCGCAGGCCCTGGCGCTGCGGTGCAGGATCGTTT
>JACCUM010000055.1 GCA_013811805.1 Geodermatophilaceae bacterium
AACGTGGACGGCACGTGGCATCGGCTGGGGATCCCGATGGGCGGGGAAGGTGTGTACTTCCAACGGCCACCACTGCTGGACACCGACCCGAGCGGGATGGATCCGGGACCCTTGGTAGCTGCGGTGATGGTCCTGCTCGTCCTCCTCGTCGGCGGCGTCACAGCCGGAGTACGGCGGACTCTGCCGCTGTGGCGGGCTGTCGTGGTCCTCGTCATCGCCGCCGCCGCCGGAGTCATTGCCGGGTTTGCGGCAGGCTTCCCGGATGTCGGCATGTTCCCTGGTTACGTCTCCGGTGGGATGATCATCCTAGCGACACTTCTCTGCGCGGCAGGGCTCGCAGTGGTGGTGGCCGCCGCAGCTCGCAAGCCCTCGACGCGCCCGAGGGAACGCACGGGGACGGGAACCTGGGGGTCCGGGCACAATTGACACGACCACGAGCGCCCGTGCAATGGCATCCCCGGGTCACCGGTCGACTACTCCTTCCACTTCGCTCATGAAGAAGAAGTCGACGACCCCTCAATGTCCGGGCTCAGGTTGGCAGGAGCACGTATGAAGGCTTGGCCGCGGCCTTCTGGAGCGGCGTCAACAGCGCGTCATCTGTGGGGGTTGGCTGGTTGCGCCTGCCCGGACGACCACGGCCAGCGCGCCAGCGGACGCGGAAACCCGGCCACCGCGTACGTGTCCCGGATCGCCGAGGCCAGGGTGCCAACCGCCAGCGCTGACAAGCCGAGGCGCAGCCACACCGGCACCGGCACCGGATCACCGGCCAGCCCAGCCGGGAGCCGCCACCAGCCGATCAGGACCGGGATGAGGTTGGCCAGGATCGCCCCGTAGACGATCGCCATGATCGTATGGGTCGTCCGCTCACCGGGTAACAGCCCGCCCAAAGGCTTGCGGACCTGATCCTCGACGATGAAGTCCGCGATCGTGATGCACACCTCGACCAGCAGCAGGACGCCGAACACGACAGCCCACCAGCCGCGCCAGGCGATCCACGGCAGGGTGCCGAACACCACCACGTAGATGAAGCTACGCCCGGCGTGCAGCACCAGTTCTGGGCGCAGCCCTGGCAGTTGCGCGGGTAGTTGGCCGCGGATCTCGTGGAAGTACACCGTGTCGAACCCGCCGAGCACCCCCAGCAGCCCGAGTAGCCACAGGACCTCAACCATCGACAGCTACCTCTTCGCAGACGTGCCCGCGATACGCGATTAGCAGGCCGACCAAAGGTACCCAGATCCGGACCTCGACCTCGAAACCGTCGTCGGTGCTGGTCGCGACCGCGGCGGTGTGGGGAGCCACGACGGTCGGCAGGGGGATCTTCATGCGGCCGATCCGCAGCGCTCCACCGAGCGGCGTAAGCGTGAGACGGTCGTCCGTGACTTCCATCCGCATCCGCAGCTCGACCGGGCCGGCGTACTCGACGAGCACATTCCCGACCCGGCGCTGACGGCTGTCGAGGCGACGGCCACCGATCCGCCGGTGCCAGCGTTCGAGGCCGTCGGTGTCGGCGATCCGTACCTGTAGCTGCTGGTGTGCTCCGGCGCGAGGCAGCCGCAGCAGTGCGCCGAGGCATCGGTTGACCAGCGACGATCCCCGTTCGACGTCCAGCCACCCAACCGCTGCGACAGGACGGTCGCCGAGGTGGAAGCGGTGCAGCCAGTTCACCCGTCGAGCATCGCGGGCATCGGGCCCGAACGGAACCCGTGGGCGCACTTCAGGGACGTGTGGGGTTCCAGAAGTCGGACTGGGCATGTGAGCTGCAGGGATCAGCAGTCGGGCATGATCGCGGCCATGGCTCTACGCCTGCTCTACTGATCTTCCCTCGACTTCTCGACTCGCTCACACTGCTCAGCCGGGCATCGGCATCCAAGAACATCGAACTGCTCGTCCTACGCCACCAGATCGCAGTACTGCGCAGAACCAACCCCCAGCCTCGCCTGGACTGGGCCGACCGGGCACTGTTCGCCGCACTCATCCAACGCCTGCCCGCAGCGCTGCGCGGGCACCGCCTCCTCACCCCGGCCACGGTCCTGCGCTGGCAC
>JACCUM010000058.1 GCA_013811805.1 Geodermatophilaceae bacterium
CAGCGCGCGTTCGGCATCGACAAGGCAGAAGGCGTTCACCTTGACGTCCAGGGCATCGATGCGGCCGAGCGCGGCCTCGGTGGCCTCCACCGGCGAGGCCGCACCGCGTCGGAACTGCTCGAGCAACTCGGTCGCTGACAACTGCCAAATGCTCATAGCCCCTCGATCATCCGGTGGGGACGAAGCCGGCGCGCTTGTCCACCTCGTTGAGCAGCCGCTCATCGGCCAGCCAGCGGGCGAAGTTCACACCGAAAAGCGCGACCAGCGCGTCGAGCCAGCCCACGAAATCGCCGGACATGTGCGGAGACACGATCACATTGGGTAACGTCCATAGTGGATGGTCAGCTGGCAGCGGCTCCTCGTCAAAGACGTCCAAAGCCGCGCCCCCAATCTCACCGGCGCCCAGCGCCGACAACAGGTCGGCTTCGTCGACGATGGCACCGCGACCTACGTTGATCAGCCAGGCAGAGCGCTGCATCCGCGCAAACGCCTGCGCGTCGAACATCCCTCGGGTCATCTCGGTCAGCGGAGCGGCCACGACCACGTAGTCGGCCGTGGGCAACAGCCTGGCCAGCTCTTCGGCAGAGTGCACCGCCGAGAAGTCTGGATCGTGCTGCCGCGCAGTCCGACCGACCGCGGTGACCGTCAGGCCGGCTGCCATCAGCAGCCGCCCGGTAGCCCGGCCGATGGACCCCGTGCCCACGACAAGCACGTCCTGGGTGTCGATGCGGCGGGTCTCTCGATGACGCCAGGTTCCCTCCCGCTGCAGCGCAAGCGTTGTCGCCAAGTCCTTGGCAATGCCGAGGATCAGGCCCAACACGTACTCCGCGATGGGGCGGTCGAAGACGCCACGGGAGTTGGTTACCACAACCGAACTGTGTGCCAGCTCGGGAAAGAGCAGCCGATCCACGCCCGCGCTGGCTATGTGAATCCAGCGCAGCCGGTCCGCGTGCGGCCAGGCCTCGCAGACCGCGCTGGACAGAAAATCCCAGACGAACAGTGCATCTGCCCCGTGCAGTGCATCCGGCAGACCGGTGGCGTCGGTGTAACGAACCTCGGCCAGCGCTTCTATTGCCTGCATGCCGGGTGGTCGGCGCTGCCCGCACAGAACTGCGAGAACGGTCCGTGCAGCGGCCACTCGCAGCTTCTCCTTCCTACGGATCGACCATACGGTCGACATTGACACGCTAGGAACGCCTCGTAGGATTGTCAACAATCACCGATGGAGACAAGGAGCCCGGCGTGCCGAGATACATAACGATTGCACTCGAGAAGCGTGGAGTCTCCTGTCTCGCGCGGCTGCTCGACGATGAAGCGCCACGGACCTGTGCGGCGGTGTGGGACGCATTGCCGCAGGGCGGCGACGCCCAACATGCGAAGTACGCCCGCAACGAGGTCTATACGATCGTGCCCCGTTTCGCTGCCGCGGAGCCGGGAACCGAGAATCCGACCGTCACACCCATTCCCGGAGACATCGTCTACTTCTCCTTCTCCGAGGGGATGCTGGACCGGGGATTCAAACAAGATCAGGGCCTGCAGGACCAGCCGGGAGTTGTCGATCTCGCCCTCTTCTACGGCCGCAACAACCTGCTCCTCAACGGCGACATCGGCTGGGTAGTGGGCAACGTCTTCGCCACCATCGTGGAGGGGCTCGACGAGATGGCCGTTGCCTGCCACGATGTCTGGCGCTCCGGCAGCGTCGGGGAACGACTCAGCTACGCCCGGCACGAGAGCTGAGACCCAAGCGGTGAGCAACGGGGTGCGCGACCAGATCCCGGTCGGCGTCATCGCCCCTTTCGACTTCGCGCTCGATCGCGAGCTCTGGCGTTGGGTCCCGGATGACGTCACGCTTCTGCTGACCCGCACGCCGTACGTCGATGCACCGGTGAGCGTCGAACTCGCCGAGGCGGTCAGCGACACCGACGACCTGGGTAGGGCCACCCGCGAACTGATCGCCGTCGCACCCCGCTGCGTCGCCTATGCGTGTACGTCCGGGAGTTTCGTCGACGGCGTCGACGGTGAACAGCGTCTGGTTGCCGCGATGCGTGCATCTGGCGCGCCGCAGGCGGTTACGACGTCGGGCGCGCTGCTCGCCGCGCTCTCTGCCCTCGACATATCCCGGGTGGCGCTGGCCACTCCGTACGTCGAGGCGCTGACGAGCCGACTGTCGGACTTCCTCGCCGAAGCCGGAGTGGAAACCGTAGGTAGCGCCGGTCTCGGGCTCCAGTCCGAGATCTGGAAGGTGCCCTACGAGGTGACGGCGAAGCTGGTGGCCGACACCGACTCCCCGGCGGCCGAGGCAATCTTTGTCAGCTGCACGAACCTGCCGACCTACGACTTGATCGCACCGTTGGAGGCCGAGTTGGGAAAGCCGGTACTCACCGCCAACCAGGTCACGATGTGGTCGGCATTGCACTCGGCTGGGTCGAAGGCAATCGGCCCGGGTCAGCGATTGCTGAACTCCGGATAGCCTGGGTCAGTGCTCTTCGAGCAGGGCGCGCAGGAAGGTACGGGTTCGTTGGTGCTCGGG
>JACCUM010000083.1 GCA_013811805.1 Geodermatophilaceae bacterium
TTCGGGCGGCAGATCGATGGACTGCGCCGCGGCGTAGACCTGCTCGTTGCCACGCCCGGGCGGCTCAACGACCTGATCAACCAGCGGGCCTGCGACCTCGGCGATGTGTCCATCGCGATCCTCGACGAGGCAGATCACATGGCCGACATGGGTTTCCTGCCACAGGTTCGCAAACTGCTCGACCAGGTCCGCCCCGGTGGGCAGCGGCTGCTGTTCTCCGCGACCCTCGACGGTGACGTGGACAAGTTGGTCCGCCAGTACCTGTCCCACCCGGTCACCCACTCGGTCGCCCCCGCAACTGCCGGTGTCGTGGAGATGGACCACCACGTGATCACCGTCTCGGCCGATGACAAGCTCGACGTGGTCAGCGAGATCGCCTCCCGCGACGGCAAGACGATGTTCTTCGTACGTACCAAGCACGGCGCCGATCGGCTGGCCAAGAAGCTGGGCCAGGTCGGCGTACGCGCGGGATCCCTGCACGGCGGCAAGTCCCAGGGGCAACGAACCCGCACTCTCGCCCAATTCAAGGACGGCCTCGTCCCGGTCCTCATCGCCACCGACGTTGCCGCCCGCGGCATCCACGTCGACAACGTCGGCCTGGTCGTACACGTCGATCCGCCGGCCGACCCCAAGGACTACCTGCACCGTGCCGGTCGTACGGCACGGGCCGGCGAGTCCGGCACCGTACTGACCCTCGTCCTGCCGCACCAGCGTCGGGAAGTCGACCAGATGGCCCGCAAGGCCGGCGTCTCGCCGACCCGCAGCTCGGCCCGTCCGGGCGATGTCGAGCTGGCCTCGCTGACCGGTGCCCGTCGCCCGAGTGGCGTGGCCCTCATGGCGGCTCCGGCCGACACCGAAACCCGCCGGCATCCGCGCAGCGGCGGCCCCCGCCGGGCCAGTGCGCCCGGTCGCGATGGTGTCTCGACCTCTTCCTCCGGTGGTCAGTCGCGAACGCGTGGTTATCGAGGGGCCGGTCACGGTTCGGCGGCCCCGAGAAGCGCGGCGCCGGGCAGCGCTCGGATCGCCGGTGGCGCAGTCGGCCGCTCCGAGGCTGGGCACAGTCGTTCGGGCTCGCCACGAGGACGGCGCACGGCCCGCAGTTACTGATCCGCTCGAAGGCGCGTCCCGGTGATCTAGTCCCCCACGCAGATGTCATAGGTATGCAGGTGACGCGCCCGGCGAGTTCTCGGCGAACCTGCGACATCACTGATTCACGGGATCGCGAAGACGTTCCTTCCACGGGGGCCAGCAAAGTGCCGGTTGTGTAGTGAGCCGGCATTGCGGGGCGGTCCGACGGGTCCGTCGGGTCAGGCGGACAGCGCCACCGCGACCACGTCGCGTGCCTCGCGTTGGACCTCGGCCAAGTGGTCGGCGCCGCGGAAGGACTCCGCATAGATCTTGTAGACGTCCTCGGTCCCCGACGGCCGAGCAGCGAACCAGGCCGAGGCCGTCGTCACTTTGAGCCCCCCGATCGCCGCACCGTTACCGGGCGCGGTGGTCAGCTTGTCCTTGATCGGTTCGCCGGCCAGTTCAGTCGCCGCGACATCGCCGGGAGACAGCCCGCCCAACATGGCTTTCTGCTCCCGAGTGGCCGGCGCGTCGACCCGGGCGTAGGCCGGTACGCCGTAGCGCCGGGTTAGCTCGAGATAGTGCTCGCTGGGTGAACGCCCAGTGGTCGCCAGGATCTCCGAAGCCAGCAGCGCCAGCAGGATTCCGTCCTTGTCGGTCGTCCACACCGACCCGTCGCTTCGTAGGAACGACGCACCGGCCGATTCCTCACCCCCGAACGCAACTGTTCCGTCCAACAGCCCCGGCACGAACCATTTGAAGCCGACCGGAACCTCGAACAGACTGCGCCCCAGGGCTTCGGCCAGTCGATCGATCATCGATGAGGAGACCAGCGTCTTACCGATCGCGGCGTTGGGCGACCAGCCCGGCCGCACGTTGCCGTACAGGTAGGAGATGGCGACGGCCAGGAAGTGGTTCGGGTTCATCAGACCTGCATCGGGCGTGACGATGCCGTGCCGATCGGCGTCGGCGTCGTTGCCGGTCGCAATCTGGAACTCGTCCCGGCGCCCGATCAGTGAAGCCATCGCATGCGGGGACGAGCAGTCCATCCGGATCTTTGCGTCCCAGTCCAGCGTCATGAACCGCCACGTCGGGTCCACCAGCGGGTTGACGACGGTCAGATCCAGGGTGTGCCGTTCGGCGATCGCGGCCCAGTAGTCCACGCTCGCGCCGCCCAGCGGGTCAGCGCCGATGCGCAGGCCCGCGGCTCGTACGGCATCGAGATCCAGCACGTTCGGCAGATCGTCCACATAGGACGTCATGAAGTCGTACGGCGCTGCCGCCGCCCGGGCCCGGACGAACGAGATGCGGCGTACCCCAGCTAATTCGGCCCGTAAGAGTTCGTTGGCGCGGCCCGCGATCCAGGTCGTGGCGTCGGTGTCAGCCGGCCCACCATGTGGTGGGTTGTACTTGAAGCCCCCATCGCCTGGCGGATTGTGCGAAGGGGTGACGACGATGCCGTCGGCCAGCCCAGCACCGGTTGCATGGCCTCGGTTTGTCCGCAGGATGGCGTGCGAGACAGCAGGAGTCGGCGTGTAACGGTCCGCCGAGTCGATGAGTACTCTCACGTCGTTGGCCACCAGGACCTCGAGGGCGCTGGCCCACGCCGGCTCGGACAGCGCATGGGTGTCCCGGCCGAGAAACAGCGGTCCGTCGTACCCATGCGCCCCGCGGTACTCACAGATTGCCTGGGTCGTGGCCAGGATGTGCGCCTCGTTGAAGGAGGTGAGCAGGCTCGACCCGCGATGACCCGAGGTGCCAAAGGCGACTTGTTGTTGCGGGTCTTCGGGATCGGGTGTCTCGGTGAAGTACCGGGTGACCAGGTGCGCGACGTCGACCAGGTCACCGGCCTGCGCGGGTTGCCCGGCACGCGGATCAGTCATGCCCCGATCCTGGCCGTACGCCCGCCGTACACGCCATGCAGGGGTCATCGATCGGAGTGAGGGACCCCTTGTAACAAACCTATTGGCAC
>JACCUM010000097.1 GCA_013811805.1 Geodermatophilaceae bacterium
CATTCAACATCGCTGACTTCGAGCCGATCACCGGCCGGGTGCACCAGCCACCGACGGTGCACCAAACCTTCGAGGGCCCGAACTTCGTGATCTGCTCCTTCGTGCCGCGCAAGGTCGACTACCACCCGGATTCGATCCCCGTGCCCTACAACCACGCCAATGTCGATTCCGACGAGGTGATGTTCTACGCCGGCGGGGACTACGAGGCGCGCAAGGGTTCGGGAGTTGGCCAGGGGTCGATCTCGTTGCACCCCAGCGGCTTCACCCACGGCCCGCAGCCTGGTGCACCAGAGGGAGCCATCGGAGTGGAATACTTCGACGAGTTGGCAGTCATGATCGACACGTTCCGTCCGCTGGACCTCTGCCTGCCCGCGATCGCCTGTGAGGACACCGGTTACGCCTGGACCTGGGCGGGGCGCACCCTCGAATAGCCGAGCCCATTGGTACCGCGGTGGTGCCGTTAGGCCATGGCGATGAATCTGCGTCTCACCGAGGAGGAGACGGCTGCTCTTCGCCGTCGCGCCGAGGAAGAGAATCGATCGATGCAGGACATCGTCAAGCAGGCGCTGCGTGACTATCTTGTCCGCCGCCCTGAGCGCTTGGCTGGCGCCATCGATCGAGTCGTCACCGAGGATGCCGAGCTGCTGGAGCGGCTCTCGCGGTGACCTGGCCGCCCGACGATGTCGATTTCCTCACCGTCGACGATGTGCAGCAAATCGCGGACGGCGTTCTCCCGCAGGTGATCGTGCGTGACGCCGGTCTTCTCGAGTCAGCAGTGGCTCGCCCCATGACTTTCGTCTTCGGAACCGATGCCTATCCCTCGTTCGCCGAGAAGGCGGCCGCCCTTATGCACTCCTTGGCTCGCAACCACGCCCTGCTGGATGGGAACAAGCGACTGGGCTGGGCAGCAACACGCGTCCTCTGCCTGATGAACGGCCGCGATCTGATCCTGGACGTGGACCAGGCCGAAGCGATGGTGCTCTCCGTTGCCGCCGGTGAACTGGACGTCCCTGAACTTGCCGACACGCTTCAAGCTCATCTCAGCGAAGGCGAAGGCGAAGGCATATGAGCGAAGGCGAAGGCGAATAGCAGTCGACTTCGCGAGTCGATCATCGGCAAATCGGTAGGTTATCCGTCGAGAAACCCCCCGATTTGCCGATGATCAACTCGGGTGGGTCGAGTGCAATGGAGGGGTCAAGATGCGGGTGATCCAGGTGACCGAGCACGGTGGCCCCGAGGTCTTGGCGCTCAACGAAGCACCCACTCCGCACCCCGGAGCCGGTCACATCGTCGTCGATGTCGCAGCGGCCGGCCTGAACTACATCGACACCTATCAGCGCTCCGGGAGCTATCCCATCGATACCCCGTTCGTTCTGGGCATGGAGGGCGCCGGGACCGTTCGGGAGGTCGGCGGCGGCGTCCACAGCATCTCGGTCGGGGACCGGGTCGCCTGGAAGGAGGGCCTGGGCAGCTATGCCGAGTCAGTGGCGATCGAAGCGGCGCAGGCGGTACCCGTCCCCGAGGGTGTCACCGACGAACTCGCCGCCGCCGTCATCCTCCAAGGGATCACCGCGCACTACCTGGCCACCTCGACCTACCCGGTCCAGGAAGGCGAGTGGGTGGTCGTACATGCCGCAGCTGGTGGTGTCGGCCAACTGCTGACCCAGATCGTGAAGCTCCGAGGCGGACACGTCCTGGCGACCACTTCGACCACGGAGAAGGCGGCCCTGGCCTCCGCCGCGGGAGCGGATCAGGTCGTGACCTATGGCGAGATGCTCGATGCGGCAACGGAGCTGACGGGCGGGATCGGAGTCGCAGCGGTGTACGACGGGGTCGGTGCGTCGACCTTCGACGACGGCCTGGCCGCGCTGCGGATCCGCGGGACGATGGCCTTGTTCGGCGCCGCAAGCGGACCGGTGCCACCTCTGGATCCCCAGCGACTCAACCGCGCCGGGGGCCTCTATCTGACCAGACCCTCCATTGCCCATTACACGCGCGACCGGGCCGAGCTCATCTCCCGTACGGATGAGATCTTCGGGTGGATCTCCGACGGGTCGCTCGCGGTGCAGGTCGGGCGCCGCTACCCATTGGCCGAGGCGGCACAGGCGCACCGCGATCTGGAGGGCCGCAAGACCACCGCCAAGGTGCTACTCATCCCCTGATCTCCCGGCGTGGCCTCAGCGCTGGGACATCGTGTAGCGCAGCTTCGACATCATGAACTCGGCCTGAGCGACGATGCCGCTCTCTTCGAACAGCGATCCGATCCGGTCGGTGAATTGCTCTGGCTCCCACCGGTGCCCGTCGTTCTCGATGACTGCAACCGAGGTGTACGGCTGGTAGAGCTCGACCGTGTCGCCCTGTACGCCGAAGACCTTGCCGCTGATGTCACCGGCCGCATCGGAGCACAGCCAGGCCACGAAGGGGGCCACATTTTCCGGAGCCCAGAAGTCGAACGTTCCACTCTCGGTGGCCGGGATGTCGCCGTACGCGGACTCGGTCATCGCCGTACGCGCCGCCGGTGCGATCGCGTTCGACGTCACGCCGTACTTCGCCATCTCCTGGGCCACGATCGTGGAGAACGCGGCGATCCCGGCTTTGGCAGCTCCATAGTTGGCCTGACCGAAGTTGCCGAGGATGCCTGACGTCGACGCGGTGTGCACCATGCGGCCGGGGCGGTTCTCCTCGCGCCAGTAGCCGCAGGCGGCGTGCGTCGCGGCGTAGTGACCACGCAGGTGTACGGCGATGACCGCGTCCCACTCCTCCGGCGACATCTTGACCAAGGTCCGATCGCGCAGGATGCCGGCGTTGTTCACCAAGGCATCGAGCTGGCCGAAGCTGTCCACAGCCACCGCGACGAGCCGGTCCGCTACGTCCACCTGACTCACGTCACCCTCGACGAGAACTGCTCGACCGCCAGCCGCCTCGATCTCGTGGACGACCGCGGAACCGGTCGCTGGGTCGAACTCGTTCAGGACGACCGCGGCACCTTGCCGAGCGCACTCGATGGCTTCACCTCGGCCCAGGCCGCGGCCCGCTCCGGTGACGATGACGACGCGGTCTTCGAGAATGCCCATAGCCGCGAAACTAGTCGAGGGCGAATGAAGTCGGGCGAGGACTTGCGCCACGATAGTTTGCCGATATATCGTTCATGCATCGACGACACACGTCGAGAGATAAGAGATGGAGTATCAAAGATGTCGACATACGCATCTTCCAGCTGGCGGGACGCCAGCACAGCATGGAACAGCCTGGTCGCCGCCGCTGCCGAGGCAGTCCGCGGCGCCACCGGGGAACACGGTCCCGAAGACCGTTCGGGGAATGGTCCCGGCGACCGCGTACACCGCGGACGCCGCGGAAATGACCACAGACGCCGCAGACATGACCACGGACACGAGCACGGACACCGCCATGGTCCGCGTCATGACGGCACCGAGCAAGGCAGTTTCGATCGGACCGGCGACGGCCCGGGATTCCCGTTCGGACCCGGAGGGTTCTTCGGACCGGGTGGACCTGGCGGCCATCGCCACGAGCACGGCGGGCACCCGGGTCATGCCGGCCCTGGCTTCGGTCCTCCTGGCCCATGGCGAGCGCGCGGACGTGGCCGAGGCCGCGGTGCCCGGCGCCGGGGGGACGTACGCGCGGCCATCCTGGTCCTGCTCGACGAGCAGCCGCGGCACGGGTACGAGTTGATCAGTGAGATCAGCGAGCGCAGCGGCGGCGTGTGGCGGCCCAGCCCGGGCACGGTCTACCCGACCCTGTCCCAGCTCGAGGACGAGGGCCTGATCACCCTCGATCGTCTTGACGGGCGCAAGACTGCGACGCTGACCGACCAGGGGCGCACGTACATCGAGGAGAACCGGGCCCAGCTCGGCGAACCCTGGACCGATGTGGCCGGAGATGTCCGCGCCGAGAACCGCACGCTGGCCGGCGTCATCGCCCAGGTCGGGATGGCCGCCAGCACGGTGGCCCTGCACGGAACACCTGAGCAGGCCACCCAAGCGGCCGAGATCCTCGAACAGACCCGCCAGCAGCTGTACGGCCTGATGGCCCAGCCCAAGGTCGCCGAACAACCGTCCGCGCCGGAGAAGTCCGGTGAACCCCAGGACCCGACGCCCTGACACGCCACCGGGACTGATGTCGTAGGTCTGCAGACAACCCGCCCAGCGAGTCCCCTGCAAACCTGCGACATCAACCGGACCCGGCGAGAAGCTGGACACGCGCCGTGCGCGGGAGGGTGCTTCAGGCGGTGCTGAACTCGCCGAGGACCTGTTCGGCAACCGGAAGGGCGGCGGACCGGTCCCGCGGCACGAGACCGATCCGGGTCCGCCGGTCGAGCAGGTCGTCCACCGTCATGGCCAGCTCGTGGCGTACGGCGTACCGGAGTTCGGCGATCGTGACCGGCAGTCCGGGCACGACTTGCTGCATGCCATCCGGACCTCCCTCGCCGGCCACCCGCCTCGCCTCGGTGCCGTATCGCGCCACCAGCCACGGCGTGGCATCCAAGGCATCCAGCCGGTCCGCGGCGGCCGCTCCGATCAGGGGCAGCCCGCGGGTCCGACAGCGCGCGGGCGCTCCGAGGTGTGACCCGACCAGATCAACAGCCTCCTCGGCCATCGCCCGGTAGGTGGTCAGCTTGCCGCCGGTGATCGTGAGGACGCCGGCCGAGTCCCGGCTGATCAGATGCCGCCGGGACAGATCCGCACTTCCTGACGAGGTCAGACCGGCCACCAGCGGCCGCAAGCCGGCGAACGATCCGTCGACGTCGGCTCTGGTCAGCGGGCGGTCCAGTGCGGTGTTGATGGTCTCGAGCAGCACCTCCACCTCCGTGGTTACCGGCCGTGGATCCTCTTGGCCGACCGGTCCCTCGACCGGCTCGTCGGTGATTCCGAGGTAGGTCCGGCCATCGAGTTGGGGCAACGCGAAGACGTACCGACTGGTCGACCCCGCCAACGGCACTGTCAAAGCCGCGCGTGGAGCACCGAGCAATGCACTCGCAACGACGAGATGCGACCCTCGGCTCGGGCGCAGCGACACACCGTTGGCGAGTTCGCCGGCCCAGACGCCGGTCGCGTTCACGACCGCACGAGCCGAGATGGACAGCGGCGAGCTCAGTGCCAGGCGGTCGACCAGCTCAGCACCGTCCGCGCCAACAGCCGTCGCCTCGACCCGGGTGAGGATCGAGGCTCCGTACACCGCCGCCGTACGAGCCAACCCGAGGACGAGCCGGGCGTCGTCGATCAACTGCCCGTCCCAGAAGACCACGCCGCCACGGGCCGCAGCGTGCAGCCCCGGGACGATTTGGCGCGCACGGTGTTCATCGACGTGCCGGGCGCGGGGCAGGCTTGCGGTTCCGCCGGGTAGTCCGACCCGGAGGAGATCTCCCGCGCCGGTGCCGAGTCGGCCCAGCGTGACAGCGGCTCGCCCGGCCGTCGATGGAATCAGGAAGGGCAGCGGCCGAATGAGGTGCGGGGCCGTACGGGTCATCAGGATGGCGCGCTCCCGCGCGCTAGCCCGGGCCAGGCCCAGCTCCCCGTGAGCCAGGTAACGGAGCCCGCCGTGTACGAGCTTGCTGCTCCAGCGGCTGGTGCCCTGAGCCAGATCTCCACGCTCGACCAACGCGACGCGCAGTCCGCGGCTGGCTGCATCCAGCGCGATCCCTGCGCCGGTGACTCCGCCCCCGACGACCAGGAGGTCCACACCGGTACGGACCGCCGACTCGAGTTCACGGGCTCGCCGCGCCGCATCGAGGGACGGCCACCGCACCTGCACGGTCCCAGCATGTTCCTCAGTCGCCGGTCGCGGTACCCGGCTCTCCGCGCCCAAAGGGCCGGTTCGCTACCCAACCGGCCGTTGTCCGCTCGCCGTCCTGTCCGTTCCTCCCGTCGCCTCCTCCGCCTCCAAAACCCTCCGGCAACCCTCCCGCAACCGCTCCGCACGCCCGGGGCTTACTGGGTAAGCTCCCCGGATGACCATGCCGGACGAGCGCACCGAGCTCAGTCCCACCGGTTGGGGTCCCGCCGAGAGCGCGCATGACCTGCCCAGCGCCGGCCGGAAGTGGTTGCACCGCGAGATCGGCTGGACTCCGCGCGACACGCCGGCCGAGGCGCTGGCCGCGGTCACGACGGCGGCCACCCGGTTGTCCGATTCCAGCAGCTCGGCGCTGATCGAGATCGTCGGCGAGGATCAGGTACGTACCGACGGCCCGAGTCGGCTCCGACGCGGAGCCGGACGCAGCTACCTCGATCTGATCCGACGGCGCAGCGGCGATGTCTCCGGCCTACCCGACGCCGTCGTACTGCCCGGCTCCCATGACGAGGTCCTCGCGGTGCTGAGCCGGTGCGTGGAGGACGACATCGCGGTGGTGCCCTTCGGCGGCGGGACGAGCGTGGTCGGCGGCCTCGGCGGAGACGGCGGCGAGCACCGCGCCGTCGTCGCTCTGGACGTCGCCCGACTCAATGCCATCGACTCGATCGATGCCAAATCCCTGCTGGTGACCGCGGGGGCGGGCCTGCGAGGGCCGGAGTTCGAAGCGCGGATGGCTCGCTACGGTCTGACCCTCGGTCACTTCCCGCAGAGCTACGAGTACGCCACTCTCGGCGGGTATGCCGCCACACGATCGGTCGGACAGGCCTCGACGGGGTACGGGCGCTTCGATGAGCTCGTCTCCGGCGTGCGGCTGGCAACACCGGTCGGAAGCTGGCAGGTGGGGCGGGCGCCGGCCAGCGCCGCAGGCCCCGACCTGCTCGGCCTGGTGCTCGGCTCCGAGGGCGTCCTGGGCGTGATAACCGAGCTGACCCTGCGGGTTCGCCCTGCGCCGGAGACCAAGCACTACGAGGGCTGGTCGTTCCGGTCGCTACCGCGGGCGCTCGAGGGACTGCGCCAACTTGCCCGCGCTGAGCTCCTTCCCGACATCGCCCGGCTCTCCGACCCCGACGAGACCCGTGCCAACATCGTGTTAGCGGCCAGCTCCAAAGCCAATGCGCTGCAGACGCTTCTGCGTGCGCGTGGGCACGGCGCCGGATGTTTGCTGATTGTCGGCTGGGAGGGTGACACCGACTCCGTTGGGGTACGACGGCGAGCGGCCAGTTCGCTGCTGCGCCGCTGCGAAGCCGTTCGAATCGGCCGGTCGGTCGGTCAGAGCTGGCTGTCCAGCCGGTACTCCGGTCCGTACCTGCGCGATGCACTACTCGACGTCGGGCTGCTGGTCGAGACCCTGGAGACAGCAGCCTCCTGGTCGGATCTCGCCGAGGTCTACCAGGCCACCCGAGAGGCACTGATCACGTCACTGTCCACTGCGGACAAGAAGCCGCTCGTCATGTGCCATGTCTCGCACGTCTACCCGACGGGCGCCTCGCTCTATTTCACCGTGCTCGCCGACCGCGACGATGATCGCCCGCTGCAGCAGTGGTTGCTGGCCAAGCGCGCCGCCACCGATGCCTTGCTCTCTGCCGGTGGAGTGCTGACCCACCATCACGCCGTCGGTATCGACCATGCTCCGTGGCTGTCCCGGGAGATCGGGGATTTAGGCGTTGCCGTGCTGCACGCCGTCAAGGACCGACTCGACCCGACCGGGATCTGCAACCCCTGCGTGCTCTTCGGCCGGCCATAGCCAACCTCGTACAAGGCACGGACTTTATCCGGATAACGTGCGCTCACGGTGCCGGCTGAGCGCACATTCTCCGGAGTAAGTCCGGGGAGGGGCGCGCATGCGGGAGGGCCTACCCTGCCGGGGTGACCGAACAGGCGTACGCCGACAGCGAGGTCGGCCAGCTCCGCACCGTTCTGCTACATCGCCCGGGGCCCGAGCTCAAGCGTCTCACCCCGCGCAACAACGACGCGCTTCTCTTCGACGACATCCCGTGGGTGTCGCGGGCACAGGAGGAGCACGACGCCTTCGCCTCCTCGCTACGCGCTCATGACGTCGAGGTGCTCTATGTCGACCGGCTGCTCACCGACGTCATGGCCGTACCGGAAGCGCGCGCCGATGTGATCGCGGGTGCGGTCAACGACCCGCGCCTGGGAGTGACCCTGCGCGATGTGGCCGCCGGTTACCTCGCGGAGCTCGGTGCCGAGGAGCTCTCCGCTGCCCTCATTGCTGGAGTGGCCCACGACGAGTTGCCCGGCGCGCGAGGCCTTGCCCACCAACTCATGCCCACCGCGGACTTCGTGATCCCGCCGCTACCCAACCTGTTGTTCACCAGGGATTCCTCGGTCTGGGTAGGCGGTCAAGTGGCGGTGACGTCGCTGGCCATGCCGGCCCGCGGCCGCGAGACCACACTGACCCAGGCGATCTACGCCCACCATCCCCGGTTCGCCGGGGTACAACGTCTGTACGGGCCGAGCCTGGAGCACATGGAGGGCGGCGACGTG
>JACCUM010000136.1 GCA_013811805.1 Geodermatophilaceae bacterium
ATGGTGTCCGAGGTGGAGACCGCGAAGCGCGAAGGCGACACCCTCGGTGGCGTTGTCGAGGTTGTGGTCGAAGGATTACCGCCGGGGCTGGGCAGCTTCGCCCATTGGGATCGGCGTCTGGACGCCCGCCTGGCCGCCGCCCTCATGGGCATCCAGGCGATCAAAGGAGTCGAAATCGGTGACGGCTTCGCCACCGCGGCTCGACGGGGGTCACGGGCGCACGACGAGATCGTTTCCGCAGCGGATGGGCTGCACCGGGTGACCGGCCGAGCCGGCGGCATCGAGGGCGGCATGAGCACCGGGGAACTGCTGCGGGTCCGCGCGGCGATGAAGCCCATCTCCACCGTGCCCAAGGCACTGGCCACCGTGGACGTCGTCACCGGTGAAGCCGCTACGGCCATCAACCAGCGCAGTGATGTGTGCGCCGTTCCCGCGGCCGGCGTGGTGGCCGAAGCCATGGTGGCCCTTGTCCTTGCCGACGCGGTGCTCGAGAAGTTCGGCGGCGACTCGGTCAGCGAGACGGCTCGTAACGTCGCCGCCTACCTGGCCAACCTGACGATCCGATGAGCCGACCCGCCCTCGAAGCGCGCCATTCGCCCAGACCGGTTGCGGTGCTCGTCGGCGTACCGGGAGCGGGAAAGTCCACGATCGGACGGGTGCTGGCGCGCGCTCTCGGAGTGGCCTTTCGGGACACCGATCGGGATGTCGAGCAGGTCGCCGGGAAGTCGGTGAGCGACATTTTCGTCGACGACGGCGAGGACCATTTTCGGCTCCTCGAGACGGCTGCTGTCGCTACCGCTCTGCGGGAGCACGACGGTGTGCTGGCCCTGGGGGGAGGCGCCATTCTCGACGCCGGTACCCGCGCGCTGCTCGCGGACCAGCGGGTCATCTGGCTGCGAGTCGACGTCCCGGCTGCTGCCAAACGTGTTGGACTGGCCCGCAACCGGCCACTGCTGGCGATGAACCCGCGGGCTCATCTGCGTGAGCTGATGGCAGCGCGAGCGCCCTTCTACGCCGAAGTCGCCAGCGACACCATCGAGGCCTCGCACCGGAGCGTGTCCGAGATCGTGGATCAGCTGCACACCTCGCTGTCTCAGACCAACCGCTAACTTGGCCCCTGTGTCGGGATCAGCAACCACGATCGAGGTGGGTGGGCCGGCTCCATACGCGGTGACGGTCGGTTCCGGGGCCGCTGAACGCGTCGTTGCGGCTGCGCAAGGAGCACTTCGGGTCGCCATCATCCATGCATCGCAACCGGCTCAGGCCCGTGACCGAATCCATGCCCAACTGACGGCGGCCGGTCACGAGGTTCTCGCGGTCGCCGTACCGGACGGGGAAGCCGGAAAGCACCTCGATGTGGCACGGCGTTGCTGGGATGTCCTGGGCGAGCACGGGTTCACCCGTAGCGATGTCATCGTGGGGTTCGGCGGCGGGGCCCTCACCGACCTGGCTGGGTTCGTGGCCGCCACCTGGCTGCGCGGGGTGGGGTTGATCAACCTGCCCACCACGTTGTTGGGCATGGTCGATGCGGCCGTGGGAGGTAAGACTGCGATCAACGTGGCTGCCGGGAAGAACCTGGTCGGGGCCTTTCATCCACCGATAGCCGTGATCGCCGACCTCGGGCTGCTGGACACGTTGCCGGAGGCCGAATACCGCTCTGGGCTGGCTGAGGTCGTCAAGTGCGGGTTCATCGCCGACCCGGTGATCCTCGCGTTGCTCGCTGCCGATCCGACCGGGCGAGCCAGCCAGGCCGAACTCGTCGTACGCGCAGTGCGGGTCAAGGCCGAGGTCGTCTCCGAAGACCTCACCGACACCGGCCGCCGGGAGATGCTGAACTATGGCCACACTCTCGGCCACGCCATCGAGTCAGTTTCGGGTTATTCCGTACGCCACGGCGAGGCGATCGCCATCGGGATGGTGTTCGCCGCCCAGTTGGCCCGGCACGGCGGGTTGCTCGACCGGGCCAGCACCGACCGGCACCGCGAGTTGATCTCCGCCATGGGGCTCCCGGTCAGCTACCCGGCCCCACTGGCCGATCTGCTGGCGCGGATGCGCGTGGACAAGAAGGCCCGCGGGGCGGCGCTCCGGTTCGTTGTGCTGGAGGGGATCGGTCGGCCACGCATCCTCGAAGGACCCGGCGAGGAACTGATCGAGGCCGCCTATAACGACCTGCTGCCCACCTGAGGCGCCGACGCGGCTTTCTCCGGCTAACCAAGCCCCGGCGGACCTTGCCGGCGGCGACAGCGTGCGCAGCCGCAGGGAAGAGGGACTCAGGTGCCGATTCAAGTGCTCAACGGGGCGAATCTCGGTCGGCTGGGCAGCCGTGAGCCAGAGATTTACGGCCAGACCAGCTATGCGCAGCTGAAGGTGCTCTGTGAGAGTGCCGCCGCTCATCTCGGGATGGCGGTAGACGTGCTTCAGACCGACGCCGAGAGCGAGTTGCTCGGCTGGTTGCACCATGCGACTGACGCCGGGAGTGCGGTACTGCTCAATCCTGGTGGGTGGGGGCACACGTCGATCGCGTTGGGCGATGCCTGCGCCGCGCTGAGCGGACCACTCGTCGAAGTGCACCTCACCAACATCTATGCCCGGGAGCCCTTCCGGCGGCACTCCTACGTCTCGGCGCATGCCGATGGAGTCATCTGCGGGCTCGGCGTGGACGGTTACCTGCTCGGACTGCGCTGGCTTGCGGCCCACGGCGACGAGCAACCCCGCGGGTAACCTGGCGCAACGTGGCCGACGATTCAACGCTGGTAACCGACGCCCGGGCCAGGACCGCGGCGCGACGCGCTCGGTTGCGGGCGGTGGCGATCGAACGCGACCTGGACGCGATCGTCATCAGCAACCTGGTCAACGTCAGCTACCTCACCGGCTTCACCGGTAGCAACGCAGCCCTGCTGGTACGTCCGGATGGCGCCGATGTGTTGGCTACCGACGGGAGATACACGACCCAGGCCCGCGTTCAGGCACCCGATCTGGAGATCTTGATCGAGCGGGCCTGTGCCCCCGCCCTGACCGGTCTGGCCGCGAGGGACGGGGCGCTACGGCTTGGGTATGAGTCCCATGTGGTCACCATCGACGGGCTGGCCCACCTGCAGAGTGCGGCGGCGGACCTGGGGTCCGGAGTCGAACCGGTCAGCATCCAGGCGGCAGTGGAGACGCTGCGGTCGATCAAGGACGCTTCGGAGATCGAGGCGCTACGGGAGGCCTGCGCGATTGCCGATCGAGCCCTGGCCGGGCTGGTCGCGGACGGCGGATTGCGGGCGGACCGCACCGAGCGCGAGGTCGGTCGTGACCTCGACAGCCGCATGCTGAGCCTGGGTGCCGAGGCGGTCTCCTTCGAGACGATCGTGGCCACCGGAGCGAATTCGGCCATCCCGCACCACCGACCTGACGAGGCGGTGCTGGCTGTGGGCGACTTCGTGAAGGTCGATTTCGGGGCCACCTACGCCGGCTACCACTCGGACATGACCCGCACCTTCGTCCTGGGCGCACCCGCGGCCTGGCAGCGCGACATCTATGAACTCGTTGCCACATCCCAACGTCTTGGCCGCGAGGCGCTGGCCGTCGGTGCTGCGGTAGTCGATGTGGACGCGGCGGCCCGTACGCCGATCGTCGAGGCCGGTTACGGTCCGGCCTTCTCACATGGACTCGGCCACGGCGTGGGTCTGGAGATCCACGAGGCCCCGGGGCTCAGTGCCCTCGGCGCCGGTAGGCTGGAAGCAGACATGGTCGTCACCGTCGAGCCGGGCGTCTATCTGCCTGGGCGAGGCGGCGTGCGCATCGAGGACACCCTCGTGGTGGGCACGGACGGTCCCGACCTCCTCACCCTGACCAGCAAGGAGCTTGTGGCCCTGTAGGGCCGCACACCCACCCAGATGGCAACTACGAACGACCTCAAGAACGGCATAGTCCTCGACCTCGACGGCCAGCTCTGGACAGTCATCGACTTTCAGCACGTCAAGCCCGGCAAAGGTGGGGCCTTCGTCCGTACGACCCTGAAGAGCGTCCTGTCCGGCAAGGTCGTCGACAAGACCTTCAACGCCGGTACGAAGGTAGACACTGCGACCGTGGACAAGCGGAACATGACCTTCCTCTACAAGGACGGGTCCGATTTCGTCTTCATGGACG
>JACCUM010000138.1 GCA_013811805.1 Geodermatophilaceae bacterium
CTCCCGATGCGCGATGCAACGGCCGGCCGCGGCACGTACGGCGCCGGGCGGTACCTGCTCGACACGGTGAAGGGAGCCGATCTGGGGGCCGGGCCCAGCACGCCTGAGCGCCCCGCCGACGGCGCCACGATCGTCGTCGATCTCAACTTCGCCTACCACCCGTCCTGCGCCTACAGCCCTCGTTGGGTCTGTCCTCTCGCGCAGGAGGGCAACCGGCTCGAGGTGGACGTACCGGTAGGCGAGCAGTACCCGGCTGATGGCTGGGCCAAGGATGCACCCGGCGCCTAGATCACTGGGTCCCCGGTTTCAGCCCTGGTGATCTTGACCTTTTGGTGGTTTTCGAGGCCGTCGCGCGGCGTGTCGCCGCAATAAGGTCAAGATCACGGGGGGTCGGGGCCGTGCTTGGGAGGCGGCGGCGTACGGCAGGCGTTCTCCAGAACCAGGGCTCCGGCGATCAGCAGGCCTGATCCGAGTACGCCGATGACACCGGTAACCGTGTCGCTCCCGGCGACCGCGAGGAACCCGACGTTGGGCACGGTGTAGCCGAGCAGCCCCAGCCACAACCCGGCGAAGCCGGCCCCGGCGACCGCGCTGGCCTTGGCCAGAGCGAGGGCTCGGGCGGCCATCAGGGTGTCCATCGCCGGCAGTCCGGCATCTCCGCGGATCCGCGCCCGCAGCGCCGCGGCGCCCGCGAACTCGACGATTCCCAGCGCGGCGAGTGACAGCGGCAGATACCAGCGCAGCGGCGGAAGGCTTCCGTAGAACTGGCGCACCAAGAGCCAGGAGATCAGCGCGACCACCAGGCAGATCCCCGCGAGATCACGGACTCTGGTCGGAGTCACGGTGAAAGCTCCAGTGCTCCATACCGTACGACGTCCCGAGTGTCCATCGTGGACAGCAACGTCGAGACCCGTCCATGCCCTGGCAGCCGAGCCGCTGAGTCCACGTCCATCCACGGTACGAGGACGAAGGCACGCTCGTGGGCGTGCGGATGGGGCAGCCTGAGTGCTGGATCGTCGGATCGAACGTCGTCCACCACAATGAGATCGACATCAAGCGTCCTTGCGCCCCAACGTGTCTCACGAGAGCGGCCAGCCGCTTGCTCCAGGGTGTGCGCCAATTCCAACCACTGACCCGGCGAGCGCTGCCCAGTCACCAGAACAACGGCGTTCAGGTACGCAGGCTGCTCCACGCCACCCCAGGGCGCGGTCTCATAGACCGGCGACAGCGCGCCAGGTCCTGCGACATAGTCCTTGAGCCCGTCCACTGCCGCCTGCAGATAGCCGAGCCGGTCGCCCAGGTTCGACCCGATCGACAACACCGCGGACGACACCGAGCCGCGGAGCGCTGTCATGAGGCACTCCGCCCGATCTCCGATTCTGGGACGTTATGCGCATAACGTGCGGGTCCCGGGTCGGAATCCGGGACGTTATGCGCATAACGTGCGGGTTGCCGGCGGGTGATGGTGACGGTGACGTCGGCGATCGGGACGGTGACCGGGGCCTGCGGCTTGTGCACGGTCACCTCGACCTCCTCCACCCGGGGGTTGAGCAGGCAGCGCTCGGCCAGGCGCTGGGCCAACGCCTCGATCAGGTTCAGCGGATCCCGAGCTACATCCGCGGCGAGTTCCTCGGCCAGGACGCCATAGTGGATCGTGTCGCTCAGGTCGTCGGATCGGCCGGCCGCGCTGGTGTCGACCGACAGCACGACGTCGACGACGAAGTCCTGCCCGTCGCGACGCTCGTGGTCGAAAACGCCGTGGTAGCCGCGAACACGTAAGCCGCGCAGCGTGATTCGATCAGTCATCGGATTCCACCGACTGGGCTTGGGTCCGAACCGCGGCCGCGACCACACGCGCCGCGTCGAGGTTCGCTGCGGGTTCGTGCACCCGCACCCCCCAGACCCCGACCTGGGCAACCAGAGCCGTGATCGCCGCCGTGGCGCCGTCGCGCTGATCCGGCGGTCGGGGGATCCCGGCCCCGTCGGCCAGGAGCCGCCCCAGAAAGGCCTTCCGGGAGGCGCCGATCAGCACCGGCAGGAACATGTCGATCAGCACGTCGAGGCGGTCCAGCAGCGCCCAGTTGTGGTCGGCGGTCTTGGCAAACCCGAGCCCTGGATCGAGAATCAGTTGCTCAGCGCGTACCCCAGCGCCCAGCGCCGCATCCACGCGGCACCGGAGCTCATCGCGTACGTCGAGAACGACATCGTCGTAGGCCGCCAGCGAGGCCATGTCCCGGCTGTGCCCCCGCCAGTGCATGAGCACCCACGGGCAGCCGGCGTCGGCAACCACCCTGGCCATGTCCGGGTCGGCCAGTCCGCCACTGACGTCGTTGACGCCGGCGGCCCCAGCAGCCAACGCCTGGGCGGCGACGACAGCCCGCGTGGTGTCGATAGTCGAGGACAGTCCCGCGTTGGAGAGCTCGGTGATGACAGGCAGAACCCGGCGGATCTCCTCGTCTGCCGGAACCCGTTCGGCGCCAGGGCGAGTGGACTCACCGCCGACGTCCACGACATCAGCTCCTGCCGCGGCCAACGCGAGACCATGCGCCACCGCGTCGGCGATGCCGGCGAAGCGACCCCCGTCGGAGAAGGAGTCGGGTGTGACGTTGAGGATCCCCATCACCAGGCAGCGGTCGAGGGCGGGCAGTCCGACCGGTCGAGGCGGGGACGGCATCAGCGCCCGAGGATGAGGCTCATCGCCTCCGCGCGGGTGGGCTGGTTGGTCTTGAGGATCCCGCGTACGGCGGAGGTGACCGTCCGGGAACCGGGCTTGCGGACGCCACGCATCGACATGCACAGGTGTTCGCATTCCATGACCACGATCGCGCCGCGCGGCTTGAGCCGCTCTACCAACGCGTCGGCGACCTGCGAGGTCAAGCGCTCCTGCACCTGCGGTCGGCGGGCGTAGAGATCGACCAGCCGGGCGAGCTTCGACAACCCGGTGATCTCGCCGGAGGTGTTCGGCACGTACCCGACGTGGGCCACCCCGTGGAAGGGCGCGAGGTGGTGCTCGCAGACGCTGTACAGCTCGATGTCCTTGACGATCACCATCTCGTCGTGATTCTCGTCGAAGGTCGTGCTGACGATGTCCTCGGCGCTCTGGTGAAGCCCGGCGAACATCTCCCGGTAGGCCCGAGCCACGCGGGCCGGCGTCTGCAACAGTCCCGGCCGGCTGGGGTCCTCGCCGACCGCGATGAGGAGTTCGGCGATGGCCGCCTCGGCGCGGGCCTGATCGAAGTGCCCGCCCGGCCGGGATGGGGTCACTCCGGGCTCACTCCCGTGATCCGGCCGCGGATGTCGCTTCGTCGCGCTGATCGGTGCCGTGGCCGTCGAAGGTCGGCGCGCCGTTGCCCAGGTGCGCCGAGCCGTTGAGGCTCGCCCGCTCGGCTGGGGTCAGCACCGGAGGCAGGTCCGAGGGCGCCCGCTTGCCGAACCCCTCGTACGGCGCCATCGAGGGCCGCTTGGACACCCCTTCGGCGATCCGACCCATGTCCTCGCGAGTCAGCGTCTCCTTGTCCATGAGCTCTAGCACCATGGTGTCCAGGACCGAGCGGTATTCGACCAGGATGTCCCAGGCCTCATCATGGGCCAGTTCGATCAGGGCGCGGATCTCCGCGTCGATGTCAGCAGCGACCGCGTCGGAGTACTCCCGGGCGTGGCCCATGTCGCGACCCATGAACGGCTCAGCATCGCCGGAGCCGTACTTCACCGCGCCCAACTTGGCGCTCATCCCATACTCGACGATCATCGCCCGGGCCAGCTTGGTGGCCTTGTCGATGTCATCACCGGCGCCGGTGGTCGGCTCGTGGAAGACGAGTTCCTCCGCGGCCCGCCCGCCGAGGGCGTAGGCCAGCGTGTCGATCATCTCCGAGCGGGTCTGGGTGTACTTGTCCTCGGTCGGCAGCACGAGGGTGTGTCCGAGGGAGCGGCCACGGGGCAGGATCGTCACCTTGTGGACCGGGTCGAGGTTGGGCAGCGCGTGGGCGACCAGGGCATGCCCGGCCTCGTGGTAGGCGGTGACCTTCTTTTCCTTCTCGCTCATCGCCCGGGTCTTGCGCTCGGGACCGGCGATGACCCGGTCGATCGCCTCTTCGAGGAAGTAGGCGCTGATCACTGTCTGGTTGTGCCGGGCGGTGAGCAGCGCAGCCTCGTTGATCACGTTGGCCAGGTCGGCGCCGGTGAAGCCGGGGGTACGACGCGCGACGGTGTCGAGATCGAGCCCGGGCTCGAACGGCTTGCCCTTGGCGTGGACGCGCAGGATCGCCTTGCGACCCTCGAGGTCGGGCCGGTCGACGGCGATCTGCCGATCGAAACGACCTGGGCGCAACAGGGCTGGGTCGAGGATGTCCGGCCGGTTGGTGGCCGCGATCATGATGACGCCGCCACGAACGTCGAAGCCGTCCATCTCGACCAGCATCTGGTTGAGAGTCTGCTCGCGCTCGTCGTGCCCGCCGCCCATTCCGGCGCCGCGGTGCCGCCCGACCGCGTCGATCTCGTCGATGAAGATGATCGCCGGGGCGTTGGCCTTGGCCTGCTCGAAGAGGTCCCTTACTCTGCTCGCACCGACCCCGACGAACATCTCGACGAAGTCAGAGCCGGAGATCGAATAGAACGGGACACCGGCTTCACCGGCCACTGCGCGGGCGAGCAATGTCTTGCCGGTCCCGGGTGGGCCGAAGAGCAGGACACCCTTGGGAATCTTGGCGCCGACTGCCTGGAACTTCGCCGGGGCTTCGAGGAAGTCCTTGATCTCTTCCAATTCCTCGATCGCCTCGTCCGCGCCCGCCACGTCGGCGAACGTCGTCTTCGGCGTCTCCTTGCTGACCATCTTGGCCTTTGACTTGCCGAAGCTCATCACCCCGCGACCACCGCCGCTCTGGGAGTTCATGAACCAGAACAACAGGAAGATCAGCAGGACGAAGGGCAGCAGGCTGAGCAGGATCGAGATGAAGATGTTGTCCTGGCTGACCGAGGTGTCGAACTGCGAACCCGAACCCTCGGCGTTGCGGACCAGGTCGAAGACCTCGTCGGAGGCTTCCAGGGGATAGGACGCCGTGATCTCGCTGGCGCCGTCGACGGGGCTTTCCAAGGTCAGCTCGAGGGTCTGTTCCTTGTCATTGATGGTCGCCTCGGAGACGTTGCCGGACTCCAATTGCTCGAGCGCCACCGACGTCTTGACCTCGGTGAAGTCGCCGCCGCCGCTGAACAGTGGCTGCACGACGAAGAACAGCAGGACGGCGAGCCCCACCCATAGCCAGGGCGACCTGATCAGTCGTTTACGTTCCATCGCGATGCCGAACCCGAGGGTGGATCGGGGTCGGCGTCCCTCCTGCTCTTGTGGGCCCGAAGGCTGTCTCGCGCGCGGCGACCCGACACTGTCAGCGCAGTGATTCCCCGGCTCCTACCGCGTGGACGACTCTACCCCGCAGCGCTGGGAGCCCTTGCCTGCTCGTGTTCAGCCCAACGCTCAGGCCGCTTCCCGCGTTCCTGCGTGTACGGCTCCGCTCCCCGTCTTGGCCCGGCCGCAGCGTCAGTGGGCGGCGTACACCGCGGGACGCAGGGTGCCGATGAAGGAGAGCTCCCGGTAGCGCTCGGCGTAGTCAAGCCCGTACCCGACGACGAACTCGTTGGGGATGTCGAACCCGATGTAGCGCACCCGTACGTCGACCTTGACCGCGTCGGGCTTGCGCAGCAGGGCGCAGACCTCGAGGGAGGCGGGCCGGCGGGACTCCAGGTTCTTGATCAGCCAGGACAGCGTCAGGCCGGAGTCGACGATGTCCTCGATGATCAGCACGTCACGGCCGGAGATGTCGCGGTCCAGGTCCTTGAGGATCCGGACGACGCCAGAGGAACTGGTCGCCGACCCGTACGACGAGACCGCCATGAACTCCATCTGCGAGGGTCGGTTCAACGCTCGCGCAAAGTCGGACATGAACAACACCGCGCCCTTGAGGACGCCCACGAGCAGCACGTCCCGGTCGGCGTAGTCCGCGCTCACCTCGTCGGCCAGTTCGGCGACGCGGGCAGCGATCTGTTGCTCGCTGACCAGCACAGTCTCGATGTCGTCGCCGTATACACCGGTGGCTCGGCTACTGATCTCGTCGGCGGTCTGCCCGCTGATGACGACTGTGGCCACTCAGGGCTCCCGTGGATTGTGATCTGTGGGACGACGACCGTGCAGGTTCGGGCCTTTCAGGGTCAGGGTGCCAGACGTCCGGCTGAGGCTGAATCCACCCGGCAGATCGATCGGGCCCTGCCCGTGCCAGTCGGTGATCAGCCGGCCCACCTCGTCGAGATGCACCGAACCCAGATCGGGTACGTCGCGGCGGATTAGCCACAACCGAATAACTCGCTGGCGCAGGGCCGGTGGTAGCTCGGCCAACCCGGCTGCCGGCAGGATCTCGCCGGTGGCGTGGTGCTCGGTCTGCCATTGCTCGGCCAGGTTGTCCAACGCGTCGAGGTCGGCCCGCAGGAGCGCGGCCGTACGGGCCAGAGCCGCCGAGGTCCCGCCGCCGAGTACGTCGTCGAGCAGCGGCAGCACCTCGTGCCGCAGGCGCACCCGGCGATAGGCCGGATCATGGTTGTGCGGGTCATCCCAGACCGGCAGCCCCAGTGCCTCGCACGCCCTTACCGTCGTGGCTCTGGGCACGTCGAGGAACGGTCGCCACCACAGGCCCTGGTAGGTCTGCATTCCTGCGATCGAGCGCGGGCCAGAACCTCGGCCCAGGCCGAGCAGGACCGTTTCGGCCTGGTCATCACGTGTGTGGCCCAGTGCCACCGTGCCTCCTTGGCGCCACACGCCTGCCATCAGGGCCCCGTACCGCGCTGTACGGGCGGCCGCCTCGAGGCCGCCCTCGGTACCGACCTCGGCGGTCAGGACGTGGACCGGCTCCAGCCCGATGTCCGCCAGGATCGACGCCGTGGTCTCCGCACGCTGGGCTGAATCTGGTTGCAGCCCATGGTCGACCGTGAGACCGCAGACCGGTCCGTACCCGTCTCGGCGGGCTACGAAGGAAACCGCCGCCGCGAGCGCGAGGGAGTCGGCCCCACCACTGCAGGCCACGCGTACCGGAAAGCGGACCTCGGTGATGCTCGCCCGTACGGCGCGACGGATCGCGGCGACAGCGGCAGGTGGTCCGGCCATGGCGGGCGCTGGGTGCGGTCGGGGTCGGCGTCGAGAGGTGGACGGGCGGTCGTCAGGTCAGGAGGTGAGCGCTGGCCGCGGGCCGTGCACTCGGGCGACCCAGGCGGCGGGATCGAGGAGTTCCTCCATCGACGGCAGGGACTGGGGATCGGCCCAGACGGCGTTGAACCCGTCGATCCCGACCTCGCCGACCACACCGCTGACGAAATGCCGGCCCTGGGCGTACTGCAGCATCTTCGCCTCCAGGCCGAGCAGGCGGCGCAGGATCCGGTCAACCCGGCCGCGGCCCTTGCGGCGCTGGTTGAAGCGCTTCCGGATAGAGGCGACCGACGGCACGACGTCGGGTCCGACCTCGTCCATGACGTACTCCGCATGGCCCTCGATCAGGCTCATCAGTGCGGTCATCCGATCCAGGATCGCGCGCTGCTCCGGGCTCTTGATCAGCGCAAGCAGCCCTTCTCCGGCCGCGTCGTCAGCACCTGACCCGCTGCCCCGCACGGCATAGGCGATGTTGCGGACGAGTTCGCCGAGTTGCTCCCGCACCGCCTCGGCCGATGTGTCGGTGGCGTCGACGAAGGCGCTGATCTGGTCGCTCAGATAGCCCTCCAGCCACGGGACGGCGGTGAACTGCAGGCGGTGCGTGGCCTCGTGTAGGCAGACCCAGAGCCGGAAGTCGCGGGGGTTGACGCCCAGTTTGCGCTCGACCTCGACGATGTTGGGCGCGACCAGCAGCAGTTCGCCGCCGCTGCCGAAGATCTCGTACTGACCCAGCACCCTCGACCCGACAAAGGCAAGCACCGCGCCGGCCTGCGCGCCGGTGACCCGCGACCCGATCGCGACAGTCAACGCGTTCGACGGGTGCTCCTGGTTCTCGACCAGCCGTTGGGCCAGCGGCGTGATCAGGCTGTCCATTCCGGCGACGTTGATGTCGATCCAGGCGCCGCGGTCGACGACCCGAACTGCGGGGATCGTGCTGGTCAGCGGGCTCAGCCTGGTCAGGGCCCGGACGTGGCTCTCGGCCTCGTCGGACAACTCCAGCAACTCCTCCACGGCTTGTGCCGCGTCGGCGGCCGAGACCTCGGGACCTGGTCGTACCAGCCGCCGGGCCGTGCGCGAGGCCAAGCCCCAGTCCACCAAGGACGGAGTGCCGCTCACCAGGACATCACCATGCGTCAACCGTACGCGGGGGCAATCTCGACTCGCCGAATCCGGCCCTCCATGCCCGACCCAACGGCGGCGAAGCGGTCAGCGGCAGCCGCAGGAAGCCAGCACTCCGGCGAAGGCATCTAGGACGGGTTCGCCACCGATCAACGGGCCGCCCGGCGGCAACTGGTCGGCGATCAGGGCGAAGGCGAGCACTCGACCTTGGGCGGTCACCACGTACCCGGCCAGCGCGTTCACCCCGTCCAGTGTCCCCGACTTCGCGCGTACCGAACCAGCGCCGACCGTACGGCCGGCCTCGTACCGGTCGACCAGGGTTCCGTCATACCCGGCCACCGGCAGCCCGCTGCTGATCGGAGCCAGATCGGGATTGCCGTCTTCGACGGCGACCGCACGAAGCAGATCGGTGAGCAACCGCGGGGGTATGGCGTTGCCGACCGACAGGCCACTTCCGTCCACGACGGTCAGGCCGGTGGTGTCGAGACCGCCTGCGGCAACAGCATCCGCAACGGCGACCGCAGCGCCCGCGAAGTCCGGGCTCTGCCCGCGAGCCAGGGCGACGTGCCGGGCCAGCGATTCGGCCAGGACGTTGTCGGACAGCGCCAGCATGGTCTCGACCAACCGGGAGACCGGGGCGGATTCGCCCCGGGCGAGCAGCGCGGCCTCGGGCGGGGCGAGGCCGGCGACCACAGGCAGGTCGGGCCGCCCGAGGGCTTCGGCCAGGGCAGCACCGGCGTCGAGGTCTGGAGTGCCGCTTCGCGACCTGGACCCGGGGCCGATCCGGCCACCGTCGACCATGGTGGCGGTGATCGGGGCGGCGTAGGTCGAGGGTGCATCGCCGGTGCGCCAGAGCGGTGAGACCGAGGGGCCGGTGTAGAGCGAACTGTCCACCACGATGCCGGTGATCTCCGTACCCGCATTTCCCAACACCTGTTGGGCGAGATCGGCGACCGTGGCCGCCCCGGGGTAGCTCAACGACGGCGCCGTACGGGACAGCGTGGTGTCTCCGCCGCCGACCAGCACGATCTCACCCGGTGTCGACCCGGCCACGACAGTGGTCGCGAGCCGGTCCCCCGGGTCGAGGGTGCTCAGTGCGGCAAAGGCGGTCAATAGCTTGGCGTTTGACGCCGGGGTGGCGGGCTGGTCTGCGGAGGCGTCGAAGAGGACCTCACCGTCGGCGACATCCACGACCGATGCCAGCAGTCGCCCACCCAACCGTGGATCGGCCAGCGTCGGCGCGAGAATCGCAGCCAACGCGGCTGGGTCGGGGACCGGTTCGTCTCCGGCGTCGTCGGCGAGGGCGGGCTCCGGCACGGCCAGATCCGGCAGGACGGGTTCGGCCACCGCGGCCACAGGCAGTCCCGGCGGCAACGGGTCCGACCCGGAGTGGACCAGAACGACGGTGGTCACTCCGGCGGCCGCCACGAGCACCAGGGCCAGGAGGACGAGCAGCAGCCGGCGCGAGCGGCTCGGCCGGGCGATCTCAGCGCGCCTGGCGGGCAACCGGTCTCCTCATTCGATGCTCCATTTCCGCCGCGATCATGGAGCTATGACCAGTTTCTGGCCGGAAGCGCGGTCACAGCTCCATGATCGCGGTCAGTCTTGGGACACACTAGGAGGCGTGAACTTCGACGTGACGATCGAGATCCCCAAGGGCGTACGGAACAAGTACGAGTATGACCACCGCACCGGCCGGATCAAGCTGGACCGCCGACTGTTCACCGCGACGCACTATCCCTCCGACTACGGCTTCATCGAGGACACGCTTGGGCAGGACGGCGACCCGCTCGATGCCCTGGTGATCCTCGACGAACCCACCTTCCCTGGCTGCCTGATCACCTGCCGGGCGATCGGTATGTTCCGGATGTCGGACGAAGCCGGCGGCGACGACAAGGTGCTCGCGGTGGCCGCGACCGATCCGCGGATGGAACACATGCGCGACGTCTACCACGTACCGGAGTTCGACAAGCGCGAGATCGAGCACTTCTTCCAGGTCTACAAGGCACTGGAGCCGGGCAAGTCCGTCGCGACCGGCATCTGGGTGGGCCGGGACGAGGCCGAGGCGGAGATCCACGCCTCCTACGAACGGGCGAAGGAAGCCGGCCATCACGGTACGGCCAGCGACGTGGATGCCGGCGTCACCGGACCGGCCAGCGCTGATCCCGATCACTGATCCTCGGGTGGCCACCGGGCGCGCAGTGGGTGGTCCGATGGTCGTGACGGCCGTAGCCTGACCGTACGGGCGGCGCGAGTCCAAGGAGAGAACATGAGTGATCCAGCGATGGGCGACAGGACCGCGGTTGCCGCAGAGGACACCGACGTGACCGGCGAATCGGT
Source organism: Geodermatophilaceae bacterium (assembly GCA_013811805.1). Lineage (GTDB taxonomy): Bacteria > Actinomycetota > Actinomycetes > Mycobacteriales > Geodermatophilaceae > JACCQS01. Next base: position 10,643 of record JACCUM010000138.1, read on the forward strand.
GACCGATGAACTGGTGACCGAGGAACTGGTCGAAGAGGTCTCCATCGACGGCATGTGCGGCGTCTACTGACCGCTGCGATGACAGCCGCCGACAACGGCGCTGCCGGCTTCGACTCCAGCGCGGCCTATCAGTTGCACCGCCAGGCCGAACTGCGTGACGAGGCGTTCGGCGCTCTTGCCTACCACTTCGGTACCCGGCGGCTGTCCTTTCTCAAGGCACCGATCCTGGTCGAGGTCGTTCGGGCGTTGGGTGCCTCGATATCGGTGGACGAGGCCGTCGAGCGTTGTGCCGTCCCCGAATCGCAGCGAACCGCAATCCTGCAAGCGCTGGCCGGCCTGGCCGGCTCCCAGATGATCGAACGACGAGTTACCGAATCGCGGGTGACCCGACCGAGGGCATGGAGCGAACCGGCCGAAGGAGTCTCGCTGTGACGGTTCTGGCCAACCGACCGACCAAGCTGGTCGACCATTTCGCCTTGGGCTTGAACGCGCCGATCTGCCTGACCTGGGAGTTGACCTACGCCTGCAACCTGGCCTGCGTGCACTGCCTGTCCTCATCTGGACGGCGCGACCCGCACGAGCTGAGCACCGCTGAATGCAAGGCGGTCGTCGATGAACTCGAGCGGATGCAGGTCTTCTACGTCAACATCGGCGGTGGGGAACCGACGGTGCGTCCGGACTTCTGGGAGCTGCTGGACTACGCGATCGACCATCACGTCGGGGTGAAGTTCTCCACCAACGGTGTCAAGCTGGACACCGTCGCCGCCCGGCGGCTGGCCGCGACCGACTACGTCGACGTACAGATCTCGGTGGACGGCGCGTCGGCTGATGTGAACGACGCGGTCCGCGGCGGTGGTTCGTTCGGTACGGCGATTCGAGCGATGGAGAATCTCGCCGCTGCCGGTGTCACCGGTTTCAAGATCTCGGTCGTGGTGACCCGGCACAACGCCGGGCAACTCGACGAGTTCAAGCGCCTTGCTGACCGGTACGGCGCCCAGCTGCGCCTGACCCGGCTGCGGCCCTCCGGTCGCGGAGCCGACGTGTGGGCTGATCTGCACCCCACCGCGCTGCAGCAGCGCGAGCTGTACCAATGGCTGGTCGCCCACGGCGAGCAGGTCCTCACCGGCGACAGCTTCTTCCACCTGTCCGGCCTCGGCGATCCGCTGCCTGGGCTGAACCTGTGCGGGGCCGGTCGGGTGGTCTGCCTGATCGACCCGATCGGTGATGTCTACGCCTGCCCGTTCGCGATCCACGAGCAGTTCCTGGCCGGTAATGTCCGCTCGCCGGGGGGCTTCCCATCGGTGTGGCGCGACTCGGAGCTGTTCGCCTCGTTGCGCAAGCCCGACAGCGGCGGGACCTGCTCGTCGTGCTCGATGTTCGATGCCTGCCGCGGTGGCTGCATGGCCGCGAAGTTCTTCACCGGCCTGCCGCTGGACGGCCCCGACCCTGAGTGCGTGCAGGGCTACGGCGAGGCCGGACTGGCTGCATCGGAGGCCTCGGCGAGACCTGTGCCGACCGGCGACCACTCACACCGCGGACCAATCCGCGGCCAGCCCGCCGGCGCGGTCCCGGTCGCATTGCTGACCCGTCGCCCCGACCGGGCCTGCGACGAGAACCCGCTGGCGGGCACTCCCCTTTCAAGTTGATCTGTGATTGTGCGCCTCGGGGCGCTAGCGCAGCTCGGACACCCGAGGGGTGGCCCTGGTGAACCCCTCCGGGATCAGCACGTCCTCCCGGACCAGGTCGTGAATGGAAGCGCGCCCCAGCCCCATCAGCGCCGAGTCGATACCACTGCGCAGGATGTCCAAGACGTTGCCCACCCCGGCCTGACCGTTGGCGGCCAGCCCCCAGAGGTAGGCCCGGCCGATCATCACCGCATCGGCGCCCAGCGCAAGGGCTTTGACGACGTCACCGCCACGGCGGATGCCACCGTCGAGCAGAACCTCCACCTGTTCGCCGACGGCATCGACGATGCCCGGTAGAACGCGCACCGGGGCCGGCGTGGAGTCGAGATTGTTCCCGCCGTGGTTGGAGACCGAGATCGCCGACGCGCCGATGTCCACCGCCCGCTGGGCATCCTCTGGCCGCATGATGCCTTTCACCATGAACGGCCCGTCCCACTGCTCCCGCAACCAGCCGACATCCGACCAGGTCGGCAGCGGGGTCTGCATCCACTCGCCGTACGCGCCGAAGAACGTGGGCGCCGGCTGACCTGGTAGGGCCATGTTGGGCACCGTCAGATCGGGGATGCCGCCCTGCCGGAGGAAGCTCAACAGCCAGCGCGGCCGGATCATCCCCTCGGGGGCGAAGTGCAGCAGGGCGCGCAGGTCGATCTTCTCCGGGATCACCGGACTGCCCCAGTCCCGCCCGTGCGAGAAAGTCCAGTCCAGCGTGACGATCAATCCTTTGGCTCCCGCGGCACGAGCCCGATCGACGCGCTGCAGCAACGTCTCGCGATCGCCGGACCAGTAGATCTGGAAGAACGTCTTCGGGTTCGCCGCCACCACGTCCTCGATCGCCCGGCTGGCGAAGGAGCTGAGCCCCATCGCCGTATCCGCTCCAGCTGCGCCGCGAGCGACGGCCACCTCGCCCTCGGGATGCACCGCCTGCACCCCGGTCGGAGAGATGAGCACCGGCAGCGAGACCTCCGTACCCATCACGGTGGTGGACATCGCACGCTCGCGCGGAAGTTCGGCGGTGTGCGGCAGGAACTCCAGCTCGCTGAATGCGGCGAGGTTGTCCTTCAGCGTGCGGCCGTCCTGGCCACCGGCGATGAGGGCCGCATAGACCGACTTCGGCAACCGTCTGCGCGCCCGGCGCTGCGCCTCGGCGACGGACTCGAACCACTCTCCCGGCACCCGCGCAACGGTAGCGCTCCGCGACGGACTGCACCGCCCCGCACTGCACCGCACCGCCATCCGACTCAGCGCCACCCTGCGGCGATAGGTTCGTTGCAATCGTCCCCTCCCTGGGGTCGGCGCTGAGGATCGGGTGAGCCACGAGCAGCGGTACCGTCCCTGGGGTGGAGAACTGGCCGCGGATCCGATGACGGCGCTGGATGCCGTTGCCTGGCCAGCGGTTCCGAGTCCGGCCGTCGCAGTCGTCCTACCGCTGGGATCTACCGAGCAGCACGGACCTCACCTCCCTTTCGACACCGACACCGCGGTGGCCGTCGAACTCACCCGCGGGCTGGCCGAGGCTCGTCCGGATCTGGTCCTGGCCCCACCGCTGGGTTACGGCGCGAGTGGGGAACACGAGGGTTTTCCGGGAACGCTGTCGATGGGCTGCGAGGCGTTGGAACTGGTGCTGGTCGAACTCGGCCGCTCGGCCGCACGGTGGGCGCAGCGATTTCTCATCCTCAACGGCCACGGCGGCAACCTGGCGCCGCTCGCGGCCGCCGTACGACAGCTTCGGTACGAGGGCCGCGATGCGGCGTACTGGTCCCCGACGATCCCGGCTGGTGACGCCCACGCCGGACGTACCGAAACGTCACTGATGCTGGCGGTACGGCCGACCGCGGTCCGGCCGCTGTCAGCCATAGCTGGGCCGACGGATCCACTCAGCGACCTGCTGCCCCGGATCCAGGCGGCCAACCTCGCAGCAGTCAGCCCCAGCGGAGTGCTCGGCGACCCGTCGGGCGCGAGCACCCAAGAGGGGGAGAGGCTGCTCGGCGAGCTGCGCGCTGACCTGGACGCAGCGGTGGGCCGATGGCTGGCCGGTGGACCGGGCGGCCGACTGACGGCCGGCTGAGTCGGGCGTAGGGTCCGCCAGCGTGGAAGCGCAGCCTCGGGTCGCCGTGGTCACCGGTGCGGCGCGCGGCATCGGCGCGGCTGTCGTGGACCACCTGGCTTCCGGTGGTTGGCGGGTTGTCGCCGTCGATGCCTGTGCCGACGACCCGGCGGTGGGCTATCCGCTCGGGACGCGGGCGGAGCTGGACGCGGTGTGCGCGCCGTACGGCGACGCCGTTCTCCCGACGGTGGCCGACGTACGCGACCTCGGCGGACTCCGGCAGGCCGTCACCGCAGCGCAGGTCACCTTCGGCGGACTGGACGCCGCTGTGGCCGCAGCAGGTGTCATCGCCGGTGGTCACGATGCGTGGGAGACCGACGAGCAGAGCTGGCGGGTGCTGCTCGACGTCGACGTGCTCGGCGTGGCGAACCTGGTTACGGCCGCTGTGCCGGCACTGCTGGGCCGCGCGCAGCCGCGCACCGGCCGGTTCGTGACGATCGCCTCCGTTGCGGCCCACCAGGGGTTGTGGCGGTTGTCGGCCTACAACGCCGCCAAGCATGCGGTGGTCGGGCTGGTCAAGGGGCTTGCCATGGATCTGCGGGGCACCGGCATCACCGCCACCGCAGTGAGTCCTGGCTCCACTCGGACCGCGATGCTCGACGCCACGGCCTCGCTCTACGACCTGCGCTCGGTCGAGGAGTTCGCCGCCCACCAGTTGACCGGGTCGCTGCTCGATCCGCAGCAGGTCGCGACGGCGGTCGGCTGGCTGTGCTCGGCCGAGTCGGCAGCGATCACCGGCAGCGTGTTGCACGCCGACGGCGGGTTCACCGGATGACCCAGCTCACCAACCTCTCGGTGAGCCGATGATCGAGGGCACCCGGCGCCGGCCCGGGCCGGACACCGGCACTCCCCCGGCGACCACCCGACTTCCCGATGGCTTTCGTGTGCAGGTGGCTCCAGGCGTGCGCCGGCTCGATGCCGGCCGGGTGCTGCTCGGTGCGGCGCCGATCCGACTGCTGCGGCTGTCGGGCAAGGCCGTCGACCTGATCGCCGGCCGTTCGACGCTCCGGGTCTGCGACGACACAACCGCCGCACTGGCCCGGCGGCTGCTGGATACCGGGGTCGCCCACCCGCGGCCGAGTGGCCCGGCGAACGCGGCCGACGTCACCGTCGTTGTGCCGGTCCGCGATCGACCCGACGGGCTGAACCGACTGCTGGCCGCCGTCCGTCGTGGCGGTGCAGCGATCCCGGTCATCGTCGTGGATGACGGCTCTCGCGATGCCCTGGCCGCTCGCCGGGTCTGCGCGAGGCACACGGCAACTGTCATCCGCAACGACATCGCCCGGGGACCCGCCGCCGCCCGAAACGCGGGGCTGGTCGCCGCCGCCACGCCGTACGTGGCCTTTTTCGACTCCGACAGCGCGCCCCTCCCCGGTTGGCTGGATCACCTGCAACCGCATCTCGAGGATCCATTGGTGGCCGTCGCCGCCCCGCGGATCGTCGCAGCGAACCTCGGTGGCTCTGGCCGGTTGGCCTCCTACGAGGAGGCGGCCAGCTCGTTGGACCTCGGCCCGCACGAAGGGCAGGTGCATCCGCACGGCCGGATTCCGTACGTCCCCGGCGTGGCTCTGCTCGTCCGCCGCGCCGCGCTGGCCGGCGGGTTCGACGATTCGATGCACGTCGCCGAGGATGTCGACCTGGTGTGGCGCCTGGCTGCGGCTGGCTGGCGGATCAGGTATGAACCGAAAGCCTCTGTGCGGCACGAACATCCGACCTCTGTCATGGGGTGGGCACGGCGGCGCCTGTTCTATGGAACGGGGGCCGCTGACCTCGCTGCACGGCACGGCTCGGCGGTCGCGCCGATTGTGGTCTCGCCCTGGTCGGCAGCGGCCTGGCTGTCGCTGCTCGCCGGACGCCTGGGGCCGGTGTACGCCGCGGCGATCCTGGCCGGCGCGACGGCTCGGCTGGCCAGCCGGTTGACCGGTGTCGGCCCACGGTGGCGGCTGGCCGCTTCGCTGGTGGGCACGGGCTGGCTGTTCGCCGGTCGTCAGCTTGCCTCCGCGGTGGTCCGGCACTTCTGGCCGGTGAGCGTGCTCGTGGCCGCCACTGGCCGTCGCACTCGCCCGTGGTTCGTGCTGATCGCGGTTGTGGATGCGGTCATCGGCTGGTGGCCGCTCCGTCGTCAGGTTCGGTTGCCCACATTCCTCCTCTTCCGCCGTCTGGACGACCTCAGCTACGGAGCCGGCTTGTGGTGGGGAGCGTTCCGATCGCGCAGTCTGCGAGCGTTGGTCCCCAAGATCGGACCGGCCTGAACTAGCCGGGTCGACCGGTCAACTCAGCACTCTGCGCAGGGCGCCGGCAATCTCGGCGATCCCGCCGACCGACTGGCTGATCCCACCGCCACGCGCGGCCAGCGCGGCCCCGGCAACCACCGACTCGGCTGTGGGTAGCGGCAGCAGAACATGCAGCCGGTCGAGCCCGGCAAGGGCCGACTCCGGCGGTGATCCGGTGGTGTGCAAGCAGTCCGAGAGCAGCACGACGACCCGCTCGTCGGCCACCGCACCACTCAGCTGCACCCCAGCAGCAGTCAGTGCGGCCGCGAGATCGGTCAGCCCGTGCCCCCGCAGTGAGATCAAGTCACCGACCACCATTTCGGGCGAGCGTCGTACGCCCTGCATCTGAAGTACCCGTACCGTGTCGCTGAAGGACAGCACGCTCGGATCGAGCCGGTCGTCGGCCGCGAGGACCACGCCGGCAGCGGCCACGGCGGCCAGCGCGACCGCTAACCCGGTCATCGACCCGCTGCAGTCCACGACAAGGCACACTGCCCGGCGAGAGGCCGTCCAGTTCCGGGTGACCAGGTCGTCGGCGGTCGGTGCGCCGAGTCCGGACCACCGGTCCAGGGTGGCGTCGATGTCGACGTCACCGTCGTCGCGGCGGCCGGACGCGAGCCTGCGGGTTCCACGAGCTGGTGAACGTCCGACGCGCGCCAGGCTGATGAAGACGCGGCTCGCCAATCTCCTTGCCAGCGCCCGCATCTCGCGATCCGTGGCCAGAGCCATGTCGGCCAGCAGGGCGCCTGCCGCGTCCGGCTTCTCAGCCACCAGCCTGGCCAGAGCCGCTTCGTCGATCTCGCCGACCTCCGGTGAGACCTTGCCGAAGTCCTCGTGCCGGGCGGCGAGTTCGCTCCGGCTCACCTGCCGGCGAGCCGCACCGGTCTTACGGTCTCGACGTAACGAGGACTTGGACTGGGGTTCAGGCCCGCCGGATGCTGGCGGCGGGCCGTCAGCTTTTCCCTGGCCGTCCCCAGGATCATCGTCGGCGTCGGAGTCGGGATCGTCCTCGTCCTCCGAGCCCGGCGGAGGCATGTGCTCGGGCCACACGTCGTCGAGGATCTCGTCGATCACCGACTCGGCCGTCCGGTCCAGACCGTCCGCGATCCGGATCCGTCCCGACAGCGCGGCATAGGCAGCATCTCGGGTGGTCTCGCGGGCGCCGTCGGCCGACAGCCCGTACCCGCCTCGGAGTCTGAGCAAGCCACCGAGCAGCAACACCAGATCGATCGCGCCACGAACCGAGGAGCCCATCCGTACGTCACGGTGCTCCCGCGTGGCGCGGACCATCCGTACGGCAAGACCGATCGGCGACGGGTCGCCACCGGTCGCGGCGGCAACGATCGACCGCTCACCGGCGGCGTCCTGATAGCCCAGTACGACGCGGCACATCCGATCGGCGATGGCTTGACCGACCCGGGCGGTCCCGACCGCATCAAAGGGATTCATCGCAGCGATCAGCCGGAAACCCGATGCGGCATGGACGGTCCCGAGCCGTGGTACGGCGATCTCGCCCTCGGTGAGCACGGTGATCAGGACGTTGAGGGTCTCCTCCGGAACCCGGTTGAGCTCCTCGAGGTAGAGCAGGCCGTTGCCCCGCATCGCGGTCAGCAGTGGGCCGTCGAGGAAGTTCTCCGGCGCGTACCCACCGGCCATCACCTGCGACGGGTCGTACTGGCCGATCAGCCGGGCCGGCGTCAGTTCGGCGTTGCCCTCGACGAAAACCACGTCCTTGCCGACGTCACGAGCGATCGCGCGCAGCAGCGTCGACTTCCCGGTGCCGGGCGGCCCTTCCAGGACCACATGCCGGGAAGTCTGCAGCGCGACGGTCAAGACCTCGCGTTCGCGCCGCAGCCCGATCACCGGCACCGCAGTCGGTACCGGCACGTTCGGTGTGGGTGCGGCCGCGATCACCGGGCCGAACTCCGAGGCAGCGCCTGTATCGGTGAGGTCGTCATCTGCCTCCGTACGTCGGCAAAGTCGTTGTGCCACAGTACCCATTGGTACGGGCTGGTTCTCACCTCTGGAGCGGCTTGGCAGGGTGGGGTTCCTGTTGCGGTACGACTAGCCCAACAGCGGGTTGTGCGTCCTCAGCTGGGGGAAGTAGGAGAAGTCCCGGTCAGCCGTCCACAGGGTCGCGACACCGTGGGCGAGGCAGATGGCCGCGATTCGTGCGTCGTGGACCTTCGGGCCGGTCACCGTGCCGGCCGTCAGCAGCCCGAAGAGCACGTCGGCATGATCGGCCGCCTCGGCCAGTGGCCGCATCCCGGCCAGCGCAAGCAGGTCCGATATCGCGCCGACAGCGTCGCCGAGCGAGGAGGGGGGGTCGAAGACCCGGCGGTGGGTCACGACGGCGAGGAATTCGTGCACGCACGGCCACGGCACCGCCCAGGGAGCCCCCCGGGTAGCCAGCTCAGCAAGAGCGGCCCTGGCCGCGTGGTGCTGCGGGACGTCTTCGCGATGGGCGCAGACCAGCACGTTGGTGTCGACCGCGATCATCGCGCCGGGTCGTAGGCGTGCTCGCGCAGGTCCGTGAGCTCGATGCCCTCTCGCAGCCCGGACCCCCCCACGGTACGAAACCGAAAGTCCACCGGAGGGGCAGGTGCGCTACGCCGGTCGAGTTCGGCGCGCAGGCCCGCTTCGATGACCTCCCGAAGGGTGACGCCCTGCGCCCTGGCCAGTTCCTTGGCGCGGCGGGCCAGGCTGTCTGGCAACTCGATCGTGGTCTTCATACCTGCGATCGTACTTGCTCACCGTACTCCCGTACTGCGACGCCCGTACACCCGTACGGCAAGCCAAACCTATCTGGGCGGCGAACCCAGGCGGGAGTCGTCAGGCCCGACCCGGGTGGGCCAGCGCCTCACCGCCGACCCGCTCGACTAGCCGGCGGGCGACGAATTCAGCATCGGCACGTGCTGGTTCGGCAGGCTGACGGGGCAGCAGATCGTCCCAGTGCGACAGGAACGTGCCGCGCAACTGCAGCATCCCGGTCGGTCGGGCCATGAGCCACCAGTGCAGGTGCTCGCTGCCGTCGCCCCAACGCACCGCCTGTATGCGCGGGACGGCCAGCACCTGACACGCGGCGCGTTCGACCTCGACGAGCAGGGTGCCCATCCGCTGGGCCTCGTCCGGCGTCAATCCGGACAGATCTGTGTGCCGGCGGGTCATGAGGAACATCGCCAGTGGCAGCGACGAGGCCTCGAAAGGCAGCCCGAGCATGAACAACTCGTCGCGCCAGACGAGGTAATCGGCCGCGGCGGCGCCCTGGCTGCGCTCGCACTGCGCGCAGTCGTTGCCGCCGGCTCCCGCTCGCGGTGGCTCGGTGGTGACCGGCGGATCGAGCGGTCGGACCCACAGCGAACCGTCGAACGGCCAGCTGCGCCAGCTGCGCCAGTCGACGTCCCGGTAGCCGTCGGCGTCGATGCCAGCGCGTACCCGCTCGTACCATTCCGCGGGTGTCTCGGGCACGGCGAACAGCATAGGCAGCGGCGCCGCACGGTCGGCGACTCGGATTGGGGCGGGGGGTCAGGCGCTCAGTGGCGCAGTGTCGTACTTGATGACACCGCGGATATTCTTGCCAGCCACCAGATCGTCGTAGCCCTCGTTGACCTGGTCGAGGGTGTAGGTCTTGGTGATCAGCTCGTCGAGCTTGAGGTCACCGGACTGGTAGAGCTCGACCATCTTCGGGATGTCGTGGAACGGGTCGCCTGAGCCGAACAGCGAGCCCTTGATCGTCTTCTCGAACAGCGTCAGCAGCGCCCCAGGCAACTCGATCGTGGTCTTGGTCGGGTCGGCCAAGCCGGTGACGACGACCGTGCCGCCCTTGCGGATGGCATGGAAGGCGCTGGTCACGACCGCCGAGTCGACGACCCCGACCGTGACGATTGCCTTGTCGGCGCCGACTCCCCGGGTGAGCTCGGTGATGAGCTCCTGTGCCTCCTCGGCAGTTTCGCAGGTGTGTGTCGCGCCGAGCTTCTCGGCCATCTCGCGCTTGTTGGCCAGGGGATCGATCGCGACGACGTTCCTGGCGCCGGCCAGTGCCGCACCCTGCACCGAGTTGATCCCGATGCCGCCGATCCCGTAGATCGCGATCGTGTCACCGGCTTCGGTCTCGGCTGCGTGAACGGCCGAACCCCAGCCCGTGGGCACACCGCAGCCGATCAGCACGACGACATCCAACGGCAGGTCGTCATCGACCTTGATCGCCGAGTTCTCCGAGATGACCGAGAACTCCGAGAACGTGCCCAGCATGCACATGCCGCCGTAGTCCTCGCCGTCCTTGTGGAAGCGGTACGTGCCATCGGTCATGACGCCGTCGAGGATGGTCGCGCCCTGGTCGCACAGATTGGACTTGCCGGTCGAACACCAGCGACAGTGCCCGCACACCGGCAGGAACGAGCAGATCACGTGGTCGCCGGGCTTCAGCCGGGTCACCCCGGGGCCGACCTCTTCGATGATTCCGGCGCCTTCATGCCCCCCGACGACGGGAAAGCGCGGAACGATGTCGCCTTGGCGCAGGTGCTCGTCGGAGTGGCACAGCCCGGCTGCGACGTACCGGATGAGCACCTCGCCGGCCTTGGGTGGATCGAGATCGAGTTCGACGATCTCGAACGGGCTGCCAACCTCTCGGAGCACAGCGGCTTTGGTCTTCACGGGCCCTCCAGTGGTCGCCGGCCCACCTGGCCGGTCAGAGTGATTGTCGGTGCACGGATCTGCGCAGCGTACGACGGAATCTGGTCGGGGGACCATCCCTGATGAGGTACATCTGGGCGCCGGCTGAACAACTCCGACTAGCCAGGCCCTCCGTACTCCGAGCTGAGGATCAGGACGCTGCCGTCGTCGGCGGTGCCCATCTGCAAGATGTACGGCTCGGTGAAAGAACTGCCATCCAATCTGGTGTAGACGATCGTCAGCGTGACCGTCGTGCCGTCTGCCTGGACGTTCTCGGCCTCGACCTCGCTGTACTGGCTCCAGTAGTTCTCGTACCCATCGCGGCCACGGGCCTGCTCCTGCACGCCCGGGCCGAGGTAAGCGTATGCCTCGTCGAGATCGTCGGGGAGCAGCCCGTAGTAGGTCTCTACCGCAGTGACGAAGTCCGGCGGTCCGGGCGCGGCCGGTGGGGGTGGCGGCGGTGTGGGTGTGGTCGGTTCCGGAGTGGTCGCCGTCGCTTGCGTGGTGGTCGGCGCCAGGGTGGTGGTGACCACGGGCGTGGTGGCCGACGTCGGTGCAGGCGCGGCGGTCGATGAGTCGTCCGGCCCGCCCAGGGTGATGGCCAGGACGACCGCGCCGATTGCGATGAGCAATCCCACCATAGCGGCGGCCAGCACCCTGCCCCGCTGCCACCACGATGGGTGGCCTGCTCGTGGGCGAGCCGGCCGTACGGGCGAAGCTGGTTCGCGCGTGGCCGGGCGGGCGGACGGGGCGAGCCGGGCCGGCGGGGCATCCTCATGGGTGTCGATGGCGGCCACCGCAGCAGCCATCGATGGGCCGACTGGCTGGGCGTCTTGGTTCGAGCTGGCTGCCACACTGGGACCGGTTGCCTCCTCGGGACGGGCAGCCGGTGGCGGAGCGGAACTTGCGGTGGGCTGACTGGGGTCGCCGTCGCCAGCTGCCAACAGCGCCGCCGTCGGGGGCTCCCGCCCCGTGGTGGCGATCCGCCCCAGCATGTCCCTCACCACAGTCATCAACGGCCGTCGCGTGGGGTCCTCTCGCAAGAGCAGCATCAGCAGGGAGCTGAGTGGGCCAGCGTTGTGCGGCGGACGGACCATGCCGTCGGCGATGGACCGGAGCAACGCGAGAGTGTTGTCGTCGTGCCCGAAGGGCGGTACGCCCTCGACGGCGGCGTAGAGGGTGGACCCCAGCGAGAAAACGTCGGAGGCCGGGTCAGGCGCCTCCCCACGGGCGACCTCCGGAGCGAAGTATGCCGGCGTGCCGGTGAGCACGCCGGTGCGAGTAACGGTGGTGTCCCAGCTGGCTCGCGCGATGCCGAAGTCCGTGATCTTGACTGTGCCGTTCTCTCCGATCAGCACATTGCCCGGTTTGACGTCGCGGTGCACGATGCCCTCACGATGCGCTGCGGCCAACGCGTCGGCGATCTGGCGCCCGATGCGAGCGACTTCCAGCGGGGGCAGCGAGCCCTGCTCGGTCAGCACGTCAGCCAGGCTGCGGGAGGGCAAGTACTCCATCACGAGCCACGGCTGGCTGTCCTGGCTGCCTTCCAGGTCGGGGCCGAGGGCGACGTCGAAGACGTTGATCGCGTGCTGATGCTGTAGGCGGGCGGCGATGCGCCCCTCCCGCATGGCCCGAGCCCGGCTCTCGTCCGCGTCGCTGGGAGACAGCCCCGGTCCCAAGAGCAGTTGCTTCACCGCGACGGTCCGGTTCAGCACCGTGTCGTGGCCGCGCCAGACCACGCCCATCCCTCCGGAACCGATCCGCTCATCGAGGCGATAGCGGCCGGCGACCACGTGCGGTTCGGCGCTCACTGGCTCCTCCCCCACACGCACCGGCCAAGGGTAGGCGGTGACTGCTGCGCCCACGCACTGTCCTAGTGCGGGGCTTACAACGTCAGTGTGGACTACCCACGGCAGGGCTGGGGGACCACGGGCTCGCAGTTGTTTGCCGAGGGTGCACCGCGCAGCCGTGGCGCATTCCGGCGCTGGCTGGAGGTCAGCTGTGAAATCGCCCGCTGCCGCCGTTCGGAGGGCGACAGCGGGCGACCGTAGCGCGTGCTGTGGCTCAGGCTGCCTGTTCGACTTCCTCGAGACGGCCAGTGGCCACGTCAAACACGAACCCGCGTACCGCGTCGCGGTGCGGCACGAACGTGCTCTGCTTGACGCGCTCGACCGACTTCCGTACGTCCTCGGGCAGGTCGGTGAAGGCTTCCGAGTCCCATTCGGGCTCCGTGCCCGTGTCAGCCTTGATCGCTGCCTTGAAAGCGTCGTTAGTGAACGTAAGCATTCCGCAATCGGTGTGATGGATCAGGATGACCTCTTTGGTGCCGAGCAGCCGCTGGCTGATCGCGAGTGAGCGGATCTCGTCGGCGGTGACCACGCCACCGGCATTGCGGATGACGTGTGCTTCACCGTCCTTGAGGCCCAGCAGTCCGTACACGTCAAGCCGGGCGTCCATGCACGCGATGACGGCCACGTTCTTGGAGGGCGGCATCGGAAGCGGACCGTTGAAGGTCGAGGCATACGCAGTGTTGTTCTCAAGCAATTCGTCCGTGACAGACACGGTGATCTCCTACAGGTGAGCGGATGGATGAACGAGGTCAGCGTGGCGAAGGCTGACAGCTAGCCCCGCTGATCCGCACCAGGTCGACGTAAAGACGTCGCACCAGGAGTTCACCGATACCCACAACACAATGCTACCCACGGTGGGGATCGCTGCTCGCAGGAGGTTGCGACCTAGAGGAACTTGCGTTCCGTTTCCGCGAAGAACGCCGCTGAGAGGGGTTCGATCTTTGCTGCGGTGACCCGGATCGGGTTGCCGTTGTGAAGCTTCGGGACTGACTGGTCAGGAGTCAGCTTGATCACTTTGCCGTCTCGCAGCACTCCATCGTTGAAGGTGTCACGTGCTCGCTACTTGCACCGGCCATGCGGTCCGACCTCGCTCACGTTCCGAGCGCGCGGGCCAGCAGCGTTCGTCGGTTGTGGGTCCCTGTTTTCGTGAAGATTGACTTCAGGTGGTCCTGCACCGTGTTCTCGGAGACGAACATGGCTCCCGCGACCTCACGAGTGTCGTGCCCGAGTGCAAGCTGATCGAGCAACTGGGTTTCTCGCCGGCTGAGCCCGAAGACTCGACCGAACATGTCAGCCCGTTCGGCCGGCGACGAACGCTCCATCGTGACGGCGATGTCTCTGTCAGCCGGGGGCCGCGCGTCCTCGATGCGGGCAGCGCGCGCGGTCACCCATAGAGACTCGGCAATGTGCACACGGGCCTGGGGCGGGGGTGTCGACGTAGGCTTCAACTGCCAACAGCTGCGCCCCAACGTTGTACGCAGTCGCCGGTACGGGCGCGCGGCCTTCTGCGGGTGGCACGAGAAGCCGCAGGTATGCCTGCGTCTCGGGAGTCTGCGCGTACACCTGCAGTCAGCTGAGAGCAGGAGCACGACAGGACCCGGAACCGATTCATCCCGTGGAGGCTCGCCGGCGAACGTGAGCGCTTGCGTCCGTCGGAGTGCGGCTGTGAGCGGCGGTGCGAGGTCTGCCAGCAACTCCCTCCAGACCAGGCTCGCGGCGAGATTGCCCCTCGTGGCCTCATGCAGCAGCGCGACCGGGTGCCGCTTCAGCCTCGTCCACCGGTTCACGGGTGTCTGGTACTTGAGTTTGATCTGACGAGGAAGGTCAGGCAGCCACGGCACCTCGGCCAGCGGCGACGTGCCCACCGACGTCCTGGGATCTGTCAGCAGCCAGGCATAGGCCTCGAAGTCCACCACCCGCGCGATCTCTTGCAGGACCGCGATTCGTAGCGACCTGGCATAAGTTACGCGGCTCGACCCGTGAAGCCGGAAAGGTCCCAGCGTTCTGGGATGGGCCCCCAGGGGAGTGATCCCTAACGTCAGCCGAGTCCCACTACGACGACCGAGGAGCCCCCATGCCACCCTGCACATCGAACATGCGATCTCAGATTTCGATCTCTGGAGAGGTGCTTTCGAGCGCTTCGAGCAGTACCGCACGCAGGCCGGAGTTCGCGCGGAGCGGATCCAGCGGCCGGTGGACGATCCACAGTATGTGGTGATCGACCTTGACTTCGACACCGTGACTGCGGCGGAGAAGTTCCTGGATTTCCTCACCACGACGGTGTGGTCCTCTCGGGACAAATCACCGGCGCTCACGGGGACGCCACAGACTCGAATCCTCGAAGCCGCGCTGGCAGTTGAGCCCTCTAGACCACCGTGGGGAGTCTGTGGCACATGGAGGGACATTGGCGTGACGGCTGAGTCGAATCGGTCACAGGTCCTTGCGCAGGAAGGACGCCGCCGCCAGCCCCCAGACCATCGCCACCCACACCGCGGCCCAGGCGAGGTAGGTGGGCGTCAACGACGCATCGCTCAGGAACGGGAAGGCGGCGCCCTCGGGACCGAACGAGGCGAACGCCGACGGGTCCTGGAAGGCGTGCATCGCCCCGCGCCACAGGCCGTCGGTGAGCAGGAGCATCCGCGAGACGGTGCCGACGCGCGCGACGCCTTCGTTGCCGAGCGCCTCACCGACGCCGCCCACCACACCGGCGATCCAGGTGGCACCGAACAGGCCGACCGCGACCACGCCCGACGCCATCGGCGAGATGACCGTCGATAGCAGCAGGCCGAGGGTGAGCAGCACGATCGTCTGCGCCGCGAGCAGCGCAAGGGCGGCCGCGGGCTGCGGTGGCCAGTAGCCGACCGTCACCCAGACGACGAGGCACTGGGCCAGCCCGGCGAGGACGACGAAGCCGCTGCCGAACACCACCAGCCCCAGCCACTTGCCCAGCAGCACAGCGGAGCGACGGACCGGCCGGGCCAGCACGGACAGCGCGATGCCCGACTCCGTCTCGCCGGACAGCGTGGGGCCGGCGAGGAAAGCGGTACCCAGCGCCGCGATCAGGCTGAGGCCGAACATCACGAGGTTGAGGAGTTGAGAGGCCACCAGCCGGGCCTGGCCGCTGGTGAGCGTGCCGAAGCCGGACTCCGCCGCCAGCCGGGAGAACCCCCAGCCGCTCAGCACGAGCAGCGCGACGGTGAGCACGGCGAGCGCCCACAGCACGCGCCGGCGGGACGCCTCGCGCAGGGTGAGCGCGGCGATGGTCGCGACCGTCCGCGCCGTCGTCACTGTTTGTCTCCCCCGCCCGCGCCGCCCTCATCGCCCGCTCGCAGGATGCCGAGCAGGCGCTCCTCAAGGCTGATCCGAGCGGGCTCCACCGCGTGCACCCGTGCACCCAAGGCGACCAGGTCACCCACCAGGTCGGGTACGGCCGTTGCGTCGTCGTCGGCCGGCAGCGTCACGGTGAACCAGTTGCCGGCTTGCTCGACATCCCCGGTCGCGGCCAGCCGCACCTGCGCCGCCGGGGAGAGGTCGGTCAGCTGCAGCCGGAGCAATCGCTGACCGAGCAGCTCGGCGAGGGTCCCCGATGCGGCGACCCGCCCCCCGTCGAGGATGACCACCCGGTCGCAGACCCGCTCGACCTCGCCGATCAGGTGCGAGTTGAGCAGCACCGCGACGCCCCGCGACTTCATTCCCAGCACGATGTCGCGCACGTCGGCGCGGCCGAGCGGATCCAGCGCGCTGGTCGGTTCGTCCAGGACCACGAGCTCCGGCCGGGCCACCAGGGCGACCGCCAGCCCGAGGCGCTGCTGCATCCCCTTCGAGAACTCGCCCACGCGATCGCCGGCGCGTTCGGCCAGGCCCACGAGGGACAGGCAGTCGCGCTGCTCCGGCGCGGGCACGCCGACCCCCGCCAGACGGACGTGTAGGGCCAGCACCTCGGCCGCGGTAAGCCATGGCTGGTACCGGAAGAGCTCCGGCAAGTAGCCGACGCCGGCGCGCGCGGCCGGATCGGGCGCGGGCCGCCCGAGGAGCATTGCCTCTCCCGCATCGGGGTGGACCAGGCCGAGGAGCATCTTGATCACCGTGGTCTTGCCGGCCCCGTTCGGCCCGAGCAGCCCGACCACCTCGCCGCGGCGGACCTCCAGGGACACTTCGTCGACCGCCGTCCGCCGGCCGTACCGCTTGCGCAGGCCAGAGCACCAGACGGCAGGCGCAGGCGGCAGGTCGGCGACCAGGTCCGCCGCCGCGCGACGTTCGGCAGTGTCACCAACGGCAGTGTCACCAACGGCGGTGTTCCCGATGGCGGTGGGATTGGCGGCCGCGCTCAGCGCAGGTTCCCGGCGATCGACAGGACCTCGTCGGCGTCCAACGCACCGGCAACGGCGGTCACCACGCCATCGTCCACCCACACGACGGCGGCCATCGTCTGATCGCGGGTGACCAGCACCGTGGCCGGCATGCCGTTCACCTCTGCCGACGACGTGGTGATCTCGTCGGCGGGCACGGGCAGCGGCAGAGTGGAACCGTCCGCGGTGAACGTGCGCAGCTGCGCCGCGACGTCATCGGGCAGGCCGGGCAGTGACAGCAGGTAGTCGCGCACCGTCTCGTAAGGGACGCCGGAGGAGAATGCCGTGGGCGCGACAGCGCGACCGACGACGAGCGCGGGCACGTCGGCCGGCGACGACCAGATCAGCGCCAGACCCGGGCCGGCGTTCAGCCGTACCTGACTCCCGTCCAGACCCGGCGGCGGAGGTGGCAACCTCTCCCCGGCCTCGGCGGCGGCCTGGGCGGCGCGGACCGCTGAGAAGGTGAAGGTGGCGCTCACCTCGCCGCCCACCTGGTAGACCGGCTCGCCACTCACTCCCTGGGGCAGCGTTGTCACCTCCGGCACGTCGAGGCCGGTCTCCGCTGCAGCGGCTGCCGCGTCGGGCACCTCGTGTGGCTCGTCCTCGCCGGTGACCACGACATCGCCG
>JACCUM010000152.1 GCA_013811805.1 Geodermatophilaceae bacterium
GTGGTGGCCCGGATCTATGACCCGAAACGCGCCGAGGTCTACGAGCGGCTGGGTATCCCCACCGTCGCCACTGTGCCGTGGACGGTGGACCGGTTCATGCGGGTGCTACTCGAAGACGAGCCGACCGAACTGTGGCGCAGCCCGACCGGTGACGTGGTGCTGATCCAGATCCCGATTCACGACGGCTGGATCGGGCTGCGGCTGAGCGAACTGGAAGTTGCCGCCGGTGCCCGTGCGGCGTACCTGACCAGGTTCGGTGCCTCGGTTCTGCCGCACCCGGACACCGTCGTGCAGTCCGGTGACCAGGTCGTCGTCCTGGCCAGGGCGGCAGATCTGCACGAGGTAGCCGAACGGGCTGCGACCGGGCCGGAGCGAGGTCACTGATGCGCGTTGCCATTGCCGGTGCCGGCGCCGTCGGGCGCTCCATCGCCCAAGAACTGGTCCACAACGGCCATGACGTCCTGCTGATCGAACGCAAGGCCTCCGCTATTCACACCACCGAAGTCCCCGATGCGGAGTGGGTCCAGGCCGACGCATGCGAGTTGGCCGAACTCGAGGACGCCGAGTTGTCCCGCTGCGACGTCGTCATCGCGGCCACCGGGGACGACAAGGTCAATCTCGTGGTGTCGCTGCTGGCCAAGACCGAGTTCGCGGTCCCCCGGGTCGTGGCCCGGGTCAACGACCCGCGCAACGAGTGGCTCTTCGACGAGTCGTGGGGTGTGGATGTATCGGTTTCTTCACCGCGGGTGCTGGCCGCGCTCGTGGAGGAGGCGTTCACGGTCGGAGACCTGGTGCGGCTGATGACCTTCCGGCACGGGCAGGCCAATCTTGTCGAGGTCACTCTCGCCGAGGGCACGCCCTACGTCGGCAAGACGGTGGGCGACCTGTCATTGCCTCGAGATGCGGTCCTGGTGACCGTGCTCCGCGGCAAGCGGGTGATCGTGCCCACCCCCGATGAGCCACTCGAGGCCGCCGACGAGTTGCTCTTCGTGGCCTCGGAAGAAGTCGAGGAGGAACTGCAGCAGATCCTCACGCCGACAAGGCCGGAGGGTCGGAAATCTTCGGCTCAGTGATCAGCCGACGGGCCCGCCGTACGACGAAGACGGTCAGTAGCGCCTCGAGGGCGGTCAACGGCCAGCCCATGAACAGCTTCGTCGTACCCAGCAGCGTCACCTCGTTCGCCAGATACAACGACCCTTGCACGGCGATGCGGAGCAGGTAGACCGCGGCCCACATGAGGGTCAGCCAGGTGTAGGCACGCATCAGGCCGCGGTGCGATCGCCAAGCTTTGGAGTCCGTCAAGCCGGGTGTCGGCCACAGGAGTTCAGCGAGGACCCCGACGAGCGGCCAACGCACCAGCGCCGAAACGAGAAAGGCAAGTCCGAAACCCGCCGTCGACCACAGCGAGGGCAAGAAGAAGTCCCGTGCCTCTCCGGTCTGCCCGGCGATGAAGGCGGCGACGGCGACGCCCAGGAACCCCGAGATCGCTTGTTGCACGCTCTCCCGGCGCGCAAGTCGCGCGACGAACAGCGCGCCCCCGGCTCCCAGGGCGCTCCACAGGGCGATCTGCAGGGAGGTGAAGGCGTTCACCGTGATGAACACGATGATCGGCAACCCTGAGTCGATCAGGCCACGGACGCCGCCGATCTGTTTGATGATCTGCTGCCGGTTGACCAAGGCCCGCTGATCCGGAGCCGGCGGGATGGGCTGGGTGGACTGAGGAATACCCTCCCTCACGCCGGGCTCAGTTCGTACCAGGGGTTGTAGATGACCCGGCGGCCCTGGTTCTCGGCGATCCGGCCGCGGGCGGTCAGGGTCCGACCCGGCTCTATCCCGGTGATCTGCCGGCGGCCGAGCCAGACCAGCACGACCGAACCTGAGCCGTCATAGAGTTCTGCCTCCAGGGTCGGGACGCTGCCCGGTGGCAGGTAGACCACCGACCTCAAGCGACCGGTGACGGTCATGACCTTCCCTCGATGGCAACTGGCCATTGGCTCACATCCGGCGGTCTTGCCGACCTCGGAGAGCAACTCCTCGGCGTCGAGCGCGCTGGGATCCGCGGTCAGCCGGCGGAGCCGACGCGAGAGCCAGTTGCCGCTCTCCTTGGTGGTTTCACTCACGACACCTAGCCTACGACGCGGTCGAGCCAATCGAGTACGAGACTCCAGGACGGGTGCTCCGGGTCGATCACCACGAAATGGTCACCCTCCACGGTGACCAGTTCGGCGTCGTCACCGGCAGCGAGCGCGGCGGCGACGAAGTCCTCGCTCTGACTGATCGGCACGTTGGCATCCTGCGAGGCGTGCACACACAGGGTCGGTACGCCCAGTGGTAGCCACTCGATCGGACTTGCTTGCTCGTACCGGTCGGGAACGTCGTCTGGTCCCCCAGCCAAGAACGCCTGGGCGGCACCGTCCCCCAGACCCTCCCGCGCACAGGCCCGGAGATCGAGGACGCCGGCTTGGGAGACGACCGCCGACACGCCGACACGCGGCGCGGCGCCGGGTGAGCCGGCGTCCTGCCCAGTCCTGGTCGCCGCCCAGGCCGCCAGGTGACCGCCGGCTGAGTGTCCGATAGTGACCACCGTCTCCAGGTCGAGTTCGAGGTCGCTGTCCCGAGCGGCTGCCTGTCCCGCATCGGCCAACAGATCGATCGCCAATGCGACGTCGATCAGGGTGGCGGGGTATCCGCCGCCGTTTCCGACCCGCCGGTACTCGATGTTCAGCGCCGCCCAACCCTGGCCAGGGAGTGTGCCCGCCAGTGGCCGACCGAGTTCGAGGCCGTAGGCAGAGCGCCAGAAGCCGCCGTGGATGACGACGGCGACCGGGACTGGTCCGGTCGCTGATTCGGGCAGAGTCAGTTCGACGAATTGAGACGCATCAGATCCGTACCGCAGGGTCTGCACGTGTCCATCATGGGCTGGCCCAGTCGGCTCGCGTCCGCACCCGGTCAATCCGTGCCCAACTGCGACCGTCGCCACACTCAGACCGCCGACGGTTAGGATCTCCCGCCTCGTCAAGCCCGCCCTCGTCCCCCGCGACTTCATGTGTGCCTCAGCTCAGCAGCGGCAGGAGAGGCGAGAGATCCGTACGTTCTCCGCTGGCGCGCAGCCGGCCACGTTCCACCGCGTCGCTCCATGCCATCCGCCCGGTGGCCAGCCGCAGGAAGGTGACCGGGTCCGTTTCCACAACACCCGGTGGGGTACCCCGGTTGTGCCGCGGACCACCGATCAACTGAACGGCCGCGGCTGGCGGCACCCTGAGTTCGACACTGCGCCCAGGTGCCCGTGCGGCAAGCAGTCCAGCCAACGCTCGTACGACGATCCGCTCCGCGCCGCGATCCGGCGCGGGGGGGTCCGGTAGGTCGAGCGCATAGACGACCGCTTCGACGAGCCGGAACAGGGTCGCGTCGCCCAACCGGTGGATCCCGGACCGCTGGGCAACCGGCCGGTCAGGATCGGCAGCATCGAGGACGGCGAGGGTGGCCGGCGTCATCTCGGCCAGGGAAGGAACCGGCGTGCCGTCCACCTCTCGCGCGATGCGCTCGGCGAGCCCGGGCAATGCAGCGGCCCATCCGTCTACGCCGGTGATCGGACCGTCCGCGGTCGGCCCAGCGGCAAGTCGGCCGAGGCTTTCTCCGGTGTGGACGAGGTGCCGCTCGAGGTCGGCCACGGACCAGCCAGCCACCCGGCTCGGCGCGGCAGGGTCGGCGCACGCGAAAGCGGTGACCAATATCGCCCATTGAGCCCGTAGGCCTCGACGGACGTCGCTGAAGGCCGCCGGACGCACCGACCCAGGGTAGAGCGACCGGTCAGATCGTGATGCTCGGCGCCGGCGGGGGCTTGTCCACGTCGGCATCGACCGCTTGGCCGAACTGCTCGGCCAGTTCGGCGGGCAGCTTGAGTGCCAACGGTTCGCGGACCGGCCGTGGGTCGGACCCGCGCACGACGATCACCTCGCGCAAGGTCTCCAGCAAGGGTTCGGCGGCATCCTCGTCGGTGGCGGCTGGACCGGTGAGCACCGCTCGGAGGAACCACCGCGGCCCGTCCACCCCGACGAACCGGGCCGGTCGGCGGGCGGCTTTGGCCCCGTCCTTGCCGCCGCTGCTACCACCGGTGCGCGTCGGCGCGAGTTCGGCTGCTAGTTCGGGCCCGAACGGGCCGTCGGTCTGGTTGGCTCGTCCACCCTGGCTGGCGATGGTCTGGACGAGTTCTGGCCACAGATCGGTCCAGATCGATCCGTCGCGGGGGGCTGCATATGCGCCGATCTGCATGGCCGAGCCGGCGCGGTGCACCGAGACCGATACCACCCGGCCCTGGGCATCCAGACTGACCCTCAGGTCGTTGCCGGTGCTCTTCGGTATCTGTAGCGCCCCGAAGTCGATTCGCTCGAGATCGTCCTCGAGGGCATCGCTGACGTCGTAGGGCCCGGTGGTCGCCTCGCGCTCGTCGTCGTGATGACGATCCTCGACCTCCGGCGCTACCCCGCGTTCGCGGGCACTTCGATCGAGACGACGCTTGCGTCCGAACGGCATTCTCGGTTCAGCTCCTCTGCTTCGGTGCGCCGAGCGCTTCTGAATCCGGCTGGTCATGAACGATCGGCGGCTGGGGGACCGTGCCGCTGAACCCACCGGTGGAACCGTGTCCCCCGCCGCCGCGCTCTGAGTTCGCCAGGTCCGCGCATTCCCGGAACGTTGCCGTCGCGACGGGTTGGATAATCAACTGAGCGACTCGATCACCCCGGCGTAAAGACACCGGCGTACGGGGGTCGAGGTTGATCAGGTTGAGCTTGATCTCTCCCCGGTAGCCGGCGTCGATCGTGCCGGGCGCATTGACCAACGTCACTCCGCAGCGCGCGGCCAGCCCGGAGCGCGGATGTATGAACCCGGCGAATCCCACGGGGAGTGCGATCGCGATGCCGGTGCCGACAAGCGCACGCTCGCCCGGGCCTAGTTCGACATCCTCGGCGATCGACAGGTCCGCTCCGGCGTCATCGGGCATCGCATAGGAGGGCAGGGACCCGCCGAGAATCTGGACGTCGACCACGGGTTGCTCGACCTGGCCCAGGGGGTGAACTGCTCTCGGCACGCCCGCACGCTACCCGGGAGGGTCGGACTCGTCTGCCTACGGTCGGCCTCGATCAGACCGGGCCGAGCCGCTGGCTGGGGATCCGCTGAGGCTGGATGGCGAGGTCCGCGCGCAGCCGATCGCCGAGCTTGCGGGTTCCCGAGGAGTTGTTCCGGGCGCCTACGACGGCGCCGGCCAAGAACGGCAGGAACGAACCGAGATTGCGGGCCAGTCTCCCGGTGATCCGCTTGCGCAACGCTGACGAACCGGCCGAGGCGAGGCGACCGGCCAGACCCACGGTCTGACCCGCACCGCGCAGCCCTCGCTGCGTGGTCCATGAGCCGAGGTAGGCGTTCGCTCGATCACTGAGGTCGCCCGGAGGCCGGGCGTCGTAGATCTCGTGCAACTCAGCGACCAACTTCAGTTCGACCGCCGCTACCAGCAGCGTCTCGGCCGCGAGTTCGACAGGTACGGCGATCAGGCTCGGAGTGGCGAACCACTGCGCCGCGGCCAGGCCGCCGGCTGCCCCACCGATCGTGCCGGTGACGCGCGCGGCAGCGGCCGTCAGGCTGTCGGCGAGTTCCTCGGTGTCCAGCCCAGGGTGTTGGACGAGCAGCGTCCCCTTGTCCCGGAGCGGAAGTCGGGTGGCGGTAGTGGCCAGCAGCTCGGCGAGGAAACCGCCACCCACGAGGGCGCCCTTGCCGCCGGCCTTCACGGCGAAGGCCAGACCGGAGACGACGCCACTCAGCGCGGACGCCGCGCCGCTCCGGTCATCGTCGGCGGCGTCGACTGCCGCGCGTCCACCTGTCAGTCGAGCAACTGCATCGCTGAGCGCACCCGCGGCCTTTGACAGCGCAGAAGCTGACAGCGCAGAGGCCTCCTCGGGTGACGCGGCCGGCGCCGAATCGGGTGACACGGACACCTGTGGTCGAGGCATGTGCCGCCTAGGCGCAGTCTCGACAGATTGGGGCGCCCTTGCGGGTACCGGCCAACCTACTGCGGTGGTGCACCAGGAAGCACGACGAGCAGGTGAACTCGTCCTCTTGCTTGGGCAGGACTCGCACGGTCAGTTCTTCGTTGGACAGATCGGCGCCCGGGAGTTCGAGGCTTTCGTTGAAGTCCGTCTCGTCCACGTCGACCGATGCTGCTTGGGCCTCGGCTCGACGGGCCTTGAGCTCCTCGAGTGAATCCTCGCCGAGCTCGTCGGCCTCGTTGCGGCGGGGGGCGTCGTAGTCAGTAGCCATATGGGTATGCGTCCCTCCAGGGGATGTCTGCCGCCAGATTGCGGTCCGTACGGAGCTCGATCCGA
>JACCUM010000179.1 GCA_013811805.1 Geodermatophilaceae bacterium
CGGGAGTCGTACGCGTGCCCAGTGGCCATCAGCAAGGCACCGAGGTTGGCGTACCCGATCCCGAGCTGGCGGTAGGCGCGCGTGGTGTCCCCAATGGGCTCGGTCGGGAAATCCGCGAAGCAGATCGAGATGTCCATTGCGGTAATGACGAGCTCGACGGCCTTGGCGAAGGTGACCGCATCGAAGGTGCCATCGTCGTTGAGGAACTTCATCAGGTTGAGCGAAGCCAGGTTGCACGAGCTGTTATCCAGGCTGAGGTACTCACTGCAGTTGGCCACCACGAAGCCGCTGACGACGTAGGAGTGGTTGCGGGGTTCGGTCAGGTTGTACGTGGTTTCGAATCCGCGCGACTCCCTAGAGACAAGTCGCGTCGACTCGTCCACCGCGTAGTACTTGTGATCCTCCAGGATGCGTAGAAGCCGCTGTGTCTTCCCGGGGTGACTGAAGCCGATCTGGGCAGCGAATTCCTCCGCATGCCGACCGGTGATCCGCAGGTCAAAGGACGGGCCGTCGCTACCATATGTGGCCTTGGAGCCGTCCTTGCGGGTGTAGGAGAAGCTGTCGGACTTCGTCCCGGTCTGATAGATGCGACCTCGGATGCCGAAGCTCGCGAGTAGTTCCTGTACGCCGAGAAGCAGCTCCTCTGAGCGACTGCCCAGACCCACGTAAAGAGTCCCATTGTCCGCATCCACGGCGCAACCGTCGGCGTCGAACAATCCCCTGAGGAACGCAGTCACGGCGTACTCCGGCGCCTCGAAGATCGACTCCGGCACCAGCTTGGTTGACGACCGCCCGCGGCTGACGCCCAAGCCGGACATCAGCCCTCGGAAGGCTGACCGTAGGGAGCGCAACTGGACCGTGCCGTTCGCCTGGATGCTCGGCCTTGGCTCCCGACCTGTGATCGCGGTGAGCAAGGCACGATGACGTGGCAGCAGTTCTTCCTTCTCCCAAGCGTCCCCGTAAACGGTGACGACTCCTTGGTCGGTGACACAGCCGTCTCCCACCATCCAGCCGAGATAGTGCGCGAAGTCCTCGTCCCACTTTTCGGGCAGAGCGACGAGCGCGGTTCCGCTCGCCGATCGTGCTGCGCGCAGAGCATCGACCGGAAGTTCGGCTGAAGCGAACGATCGCGCTGCGTACTCGAACGACCGCGTCACCTTGTCGTCGTTCTCGAGGCTGTCGGCCCGGACCCACCCTCGGTTTGCCGTCCAGATCCGGTGATTCGGTGTGCAACGCAACCGTGAGCCGTCCGTGAAGCGCAGTTCGAGGATCTCGTTGCGACCAGTGACCATGTAGCGACTCGGCGATGTCGCCGTCACCCTGCCCTGCGGATCGCTCTCTGACGTCACGTCATTCGTGTAGACCGCGAAGTCTTCTCCCGCAGTGGCTCTCGCGATCATGTCGCCGATACGGACCAGACCTTTATCTGTCGCGACCCGCTGGTCGGCGGGAAAGCAGGGATTAGATGCGGTGATCCGGCCGGTCTCCGGGTTGGTGTGCCAGTCGTTGATCGTGTCGTCGTACTGAATGCCTGGGTCGGCGCAGGCCCACGCCGCTTGGGTCATCGACCGGAAGAGCTTCTTGGCGTCGACGGTCTCGAGGACCCGGCCGTCCGCACGCGCTTTGAGACCGAACTCGGTGCCGTTCTCCACGGCGGTCATGAACTCGTCGGTGACCCGTACGGAGTTGTTGGCGTTCTGGTACTGGACGCTGGTGATGTCGGTGCCGCCCAGGTCCATGTCGAACCCCGCGTCGCGCAATGCCCGGATCTTGTTCTCCTCCCGAGCCTTGGTGGCGATGAACTCCTCGATGTCGGGGTGATCGACGTCCAGGACGACCATCTTCGCCGCGCGCCGAGTCGCACCACCGGACTTGATCGTGCCGGCGCTGGCGTCGGCGCCGCGCATGAAGCTGACCGGCCCGGACGCGGTGCCGCCGGAGGACAGCAGTTCCTTGCTGGAGCGGATCCGGGACAGGTTCAGCCCGGCACCGGAACCGCCCTTGAAGATCAGGCCTTCCTCGCGATACCAGTTCAGGATCGAGTCCATCGTGTCGTCGACGGCCAGGATGAAACACGCGCTGACTTGCTGCGGAGACGACGTGCCGACGTTGAACCAGACCGGAGAGTTGAAGCTGAAGACCTGGTGCAACAACATCCAGGTGAGCTCGTGCTCGAATATTTCGACGTCTTCAGGCGAGGCGAAGTAGCCGTTGTCCCGGCCGGCCGCGGTGTAGGTCAGCACGACCCGGTCGATGAGTTGGCGCAGGCTGGATTCC
>JACCUM010000185.1 GCA_013811805.1 Geodermatophilaceae bacterium
TCGTGGCCGACGAGCCGGTCTCCGCCCTCGACGTCTCGGTCCAGGCTCAGGTGATCAATCTGCTGGAGGAGTTGCAGGGCGAGTTCGGACTGACCTATCTGGTGATCGCCCACGACCTCGCCGTCGTCCGGCACATCAGCGACACGGTGGGTGTCATGTACCTCGGTCGATTGGTCGAGCAGGCAGCCTCCGACGATCTGTACGCCGAGCCGCTGCACCCGTACACCCGCGCGCTGATGTCGGCCGTTCCCGTGCCTGACCCGGACGTCGAGGATCGGCGTGAACGGATCCTGCTCGCCGGTGACCTGCCGTCCCCGGCCAATCCACCGAGCGGTTGCCGATTCCACACGCGCTGCCCGTGGCGGCAGGAAACCCGCTGCGACGACGAGGAGCCACAGCTTCGCGAGCTGTCCTCGCCGACGAGCGTCGCGCCGACCGGCGCCGCGCGTACCGACGGCTCGGGTGCGGAAGCGTTGCCCACGAACGGCTCGGGTACCGACGGGCCGGGTACGACGGGCGTCGGGACGAGTGGCTTGCCATCGAACGACCCGTCGACCTCGCGGGGGATTGCTCCCGCCGCGCACCTGGTGGCCTGCCATTGGGCCGAGGACATCCGCGACGGTCATCTCCGCCCGAAGTCCGCAGATCAGGTGGCCGCCGACCAGGGGGTGTACATCGCCGCCGAAGGCGGACTGGATCCGGCCGCCGTCATCGGCGCCGGCCGGGACGCCGTCTAACGAGCATTTCCCACCCGAGAGCCGGACGTTATGCGCATAACGTCCCGAGATCGGTCCGTTTCCGGGACGTTATGCGGATAACGTCCGGGGGTTGGGCGCCCGACGGGTCTCTATCCGCACCTCCTGAGCCGGCTCGTCCGGCATCCTGGGGTCGGCTTCCTTCTCGTCTCCAGCCACGCGAACGGCGGAATGATTCTGGGCCGCAACGGTTCTGTACGCTTGGAGACCGGCGAGGTCACCGGCGCTGATCCGCTGGCCAACTACGGCCCGCACGCCCGCGAGCAGGTCACACGGACCAACGAATTCTGACAACTGCCCGGACATCGTGGTCAACAGCGCGTACGACCCGGAGACCGACGAGGCCTCCGCCTTCGAGATGCACGTGGCCTCGCATGGGGCCCTGGGTGGGCCGCAGCGTCAGGGCTTCGTGCTCTATCCGTGCGAGTTCACCATGCCACCGGTCCCGATCGTCGGTGCCGAGAGTCTGCATCGTGTCCTGTGAGGTTGGCGCTCGAATCGAGCAGACATCTTACCCCCCGAACCGGCCTTGGCCGATGCGGGCCGCGTACGGTCGACGGATGCCTGACACGCGATTCCATCTCGCCGTCCCGGTCGACGATCTGGCTGCCGCCACCACGTTCTACGGCGAGGTACTGGGCTGCAGGCCCGGCCGTCGTTCCGGGCAGTGGGCGGATTGGGATCTGTACGGACATCAGTTCGTCACCCATCTGGCCTCCGGCGCGGGCACCCGGGCGCACAACCACGTCGACGGCCACGAAGTGCCGGTACCGCACTTCGGCGTACTGCTGCCGGTCGAGGAGTTCCAGGCCCTGGCCGAGCGGTTGCGCACGGCGGGCACCTCCTTCGTGATCGAGCCATACCTCCGCTTCGCCGGAGAGCCAGGGGAGCAATGGACGATGTTCTTCCTCGATCCGGCCGGTAATGCCTTGGAGTTCAAAGCATTCGCCGACGACTCGCAGGTCTTTGCCACCTGATGGAGATCGAGGCGCACGACCCCACCGAGGGCGTTTATCCCACGGACAACTGGGTTCACGCGATGGAGGTGCGCGGCGCGGAGCGACTGCTCTTCGTGAGCGGGACCATGGGCTTGAACGCCGACGGCAGCCCTGGTGCCTCGCTGGACGAGCAGTTGGAACTGGTCTGGGTAAACATCCGAGCGATCCTTGCCTCGGCCGGCATGACCCTCGAGCACGTCGTACGCGTCACGAGCTATCTGCGTGATGTCTCCTACGCGTCGGCCAACGCCGCCGCTCGGGTCCATGCGCTCGGCGGACGAGCCGTCCCGACCACGGCCATCGTCGTACAGACGCTGGACAGTGACTGGTTGGTGGAGATCGAAGTGATCGCAGCCGCCTGAGCTGATGAACACAGGGGCCAGGTCATGGACATCGGCGGGGCCTTCGTCGCACACTGGGGCATGGGCGTTACCCCGCTGCCCCGTCGAGGGGGAGTTCTGTCCGGCCGAGATGCTGCGGCCCGCATGCTCCGAGTCAGCTATCACCCCGACGTCGCCCGCGTCGTTCTGTCCATCTGGGACCACGACGTCTGCATGGCCACCCTTCGCCTCGCCCCTGAGGACGTGCCCGAACTCGTCCGAGGTCTGACTGCCGCTCTGGTTCCGCCGGTGACCCGACCGGCCAACGGGTCGTCCCCCATGGCTATCCCGATCACACCTCCGCCCAGCGCGGCCACCGCGTGAGCTGACGGCTCAGCTGGCGACCGCCGGGACCGGATCGGGCTGGTGCGCAGCTGCGATCTGAAGGCGGTGCCGCCGCAACAGCCGCCACAACAGGATCGCCAAGACCACTTGCAGGACACCGGAAATCACGAACGTCGCCGGAACGCTGGTCAGCCTGGCGACGACGCCGCCGAGCAGAGCTCCGATCGGGATCAGTCCCCAGACCAATGTTCGGTAGGCACCCTGAACCCGGCCGAAGAGCTGCTCCGGGATCAACGCCTGACGCAGCGAGATGCTCAGCACATTGAAGACCGAGACTGACAACGCCACGGCGCCGAAGAATGCAGCGCCGACCCAGACATTGCTCGTCAACCCGATGCCGATGGCTGCGCCGCCGGTCACCGCGGAGCTGAGTACAAGGGTGGCGATTCGTCCCAGCTTGGCGGCGATCCGCGCCGCGGCCAGGCCGCCGAGCAGACCGCCGACTCCGAACGAGACCAGGAAGACACCGAACGCGCTCTCCGGCAGGCCGAGAGTGTCGACGACATAGAGCACCAACAGGCTGTCGGCCATGGTCTCGGCGGCCGCTACCAGCCCGACGATGACGGCAAGGCCGCGTAACAGTTCGTGCCCGCGCAGCCAGCGAAGCCCTTCCCGGATGTCGGCGCGGATGGTGGTCGACCCGGTTTGTGCCCGCCCGTCGCGCGCCGGGCGCAGGTTGCCCACGATGCTGAGAATGAGGAGGGCCGCGAGCAGGTAAGCGACCGCGGCACTGACGAACGGCGCGATCACCAACCAGGCGAACAACAACGATCCCGCCGGAGCGGCGAGAAACGCCTGGGTCACCACCTCGGCCGAGGACAGCGGACCGTTCGCCCGGTCCAGCTGGTCGCGACGAACCACCTGCGGCAACATCGCCCGCGACGCGCTGTCGTACACGGTCTCAGCGACGCCAAGGACGAACGTCACGAGGTAGAGCAACACCAGGCTGACCTGATCGATCGCGATGGCGGCCACCAGCATGGTGACCACGCCCGCCCGTACGAGGTTGGCTGATGACATCGCCCGCCGTCGGTCCATCCGGTCGACCAACGCTCCCGAGGGGATCGCGAACAACAGCCAGGGCAGGAACGACAACGAGGTGAGCGCGCCGACCAGGAGCGGATCGCGGGTCAGCGTGATCGCCAGCAGCGGGATGGCCGTACGGACGATGCCGTCGCCGAGGTTGGACACCGCGCTGGCGATCAGCAGCCGCCAGAAATTACTTCCCAGCGGGTCCTTGGGCCGAGTCACCGGCGGGGCTCAGCGGTGGTGTGGGGGTCCAACAGCGGCAACAGCCGCGGGTCCAGGGGGAACACCGACACGTGTACCTCGACCCGCGAGCTGTCCTCCGGCGGGGGATCGCCAGCCTCCGTGGACTCGGTTCGCCGGTAGCGGCCGAGCACCTCGGTGAGTTCGTCCTTGAGCGCAACTGCTTCCTCGGCGGTCAACTGAAACCGGCTGACTGTTTGCACCATGGCGTCCCGCCACTCGGCGGGCTGGTCGGGCCAGGTCTGCAGAGCGTCCATCATCCGTCGGTGGGCGGCATCCAGGGTTCCGCGGACCACCATGTCCGCGGCGGCTCGCAGCCCAGGTCGGCGGATCATCTCGTGGTCGTTGAAGCCCCATCCGCCGGTGGCCGGCCGCCACCAGCGCTCGCGGCCGTTGCCGCCGGCGGCCTCCTCGATGAACCCGTGCCGGGCCAGTTGGCGCAGGTGGTAGCTAGTGGCTCCGCTGGATTCGGCGAGATCGTCGGCGAGCACCGTCGCGGTCGCCCGGCCGCGTACCTCGAGCCGCTCCAGGAGGGCAAGTCTCATCGGGTGCGCTAGGGCCTTGAGCGAGGTCGGATCCAGCCAGCGTTCCGGCTCGGACCGGCGCTCCGTAGGGGCCACAGCAGGAACTTATGACAGCAAAGGAACCTTTGCAAGCATCTCTTTGCGGTTAGTCCGGCGTCAGCGCAGCGAGCGGTTCACCGCCGAGACGACACCGAGCAGGGAGGCGGTGACGATATTCGGGTCGATTCCCACGCCCCAGAGCACCTGGTCACCGAGGGCGCACTCAACATAGGCGGCGGCGACGGCGTCCCCGCCCGAGGACAGCGCATGCTCGGCGTAGTCCAGCACTCGGACGTCGACGCCGAGCGCGTTCAGCGCATCGATGAACGCAGCGATCGGCCCATTCCCGCGGCCGGTGACGGTCTGGGCGACACCGTCGAAGACGATCTCGGCCACGAGTTCGTCGTCCGCGCCAGCCTCGGCTGCGTTCCGATGGGCATGCAAGGCCAGGCGGCCCCACGTCGCGCCGGGATCGGGCAGGTACTCCGAACGGAACGCCGACCACATGGCTTCCGGACTGACCTCACCGCCCTCGCCCTCGGTGAAGGACTGGATGACCTGGCTGAACTCGATCTGTAGTCGCCGGGGCAGGTCCAGGTGGTGCTCGGTCTTCATGATGTAGGCGACGCCACCCTTGCCGGACTGGCTGTTCACCCGGATTACCGCCTCGTACGTACGTCCGACGTCTCGAGGATCGATCGGCAGATACGGTACGGCCCAGGCGATTTCATCCACCGTACGGTCAACGGCCGCGGCATCGCGGGCCATCCAGTCGAAGCCCTTGTTGATCGCGTCCTGGTGCGATCCCGAGAAGGCCGTGTAGACCAGATCGCCGCCGTACGGGTGCCGCTCGTGTACCGGCAGTTGGTTGCAGTACTCGACCGTACGGCGGACCTCGTCGATGTCGGAGAAGTCGATCTTGGGGTCGATGCCCTGACTGAACAGGTTCATGCCCAGCGTCACCAGACAGACGTTGCCGGTCCGCTCCCCGTTGCCGAACAAGCAACCTTCGATCCGATCGGCGCCGGCCTGGAATCCCAGTTCGGCAGCGGCCACCGCCGTACCGCGGTCGTTGTGCGGATGCAGGGACAGCACGACGTTCTCGCGGTGAGCCAGATGCCGGTGCATCCACTCGATCGAGTCCGCGTAGACGTTGGGAGTGGACATCTCGACGGTTGCCGGCAGGTTGATGATGACCGGCCGGTCGTGCGAGGGCTCCCAGATCTCGTTGACCGAGTTGCAGACCTCGGCGGCGTACGGGAGTTCGGTCCCGGTGTAGGACTCCGGCGAGTACTCGAAGCGTACGAACGTGTCTCGCATGTATTCAGCGTGTTTGAGGCATTGCTGCGCGCCGTTGCGTGCGATCTCGGTGATCCCGTCGGTGTCCAGGCCGAACACGACGCGACGCTGCAGGGTCGAGGTCGAGTTGTAGAGGTGCACGATCGCCTCGCGGGCCCCCCGGATCGACTCGAAGGTCCTTTCGATCAACTCGTCGCGGGCCTGCGTGAGCACCTGGATCGTCACATCCTCCGGGATGAGGTCGGCTTCGATGATCTGTCGGACGAAGTCGAAGTCGGTCTGGCTTGCGGCCGGAAAGCCGACCTCGATCTCCTTGTAGCCCATGCCGACCAGCAGCTTGAACATGCGCAGCTTCCGGGCTGGGGTCATCGGGTCGATCAGCGCCTGGTTGCCGTCGCGTAGGTCGACGGCACACCACAGTGGGGTCCGGTCGATGACGCGGTCCGGCCAGCTCCGATCGGGCAGCGTGATCCCGCCGTACGGCTGGTATTTGTGGATCGGCATCCTGGAAGGTCGTTGCCGCACACCGTGATCGACGGTTGACGGATGGCCACGGGTCGGCGCTGGGAGAGAGTTGACGTCGTACGAGGTGGTGCTCACGATCGGTGCTCCTACCTGGATGTCGCGTCCCCGCTCGGGTCGTTCACGAGCGGAGGTGACCGGCGCAACAGAGAACCCGCGACGAGGGGCCGGCCTAGGAGTGAGGGGCCTCGTCGCGGCGGCTAAGGAGCAGAACGCCGTTCATGTTGATCGCGAGCTTAGCGTAACCCGCGGCACGGTACTCTTCTGCCATGAAGGCAACCATTGATTCGGCAGGAAGATTGGTGATCCCCAAACTGCTCCGCGACCGCTTGGGATTGACGCCTGGGGAAGTCGAGGTGACCAGTGAAGGCGCCGCACTACGCGTCGAGCCAGTTGCTGCAACTGAACTCGGCGAGCGGGACGGGCGCCTGGTGATCCCTGAGACAGGATCGCGCCTGAATTCGGAGACAGTGACCAGCCTGCGCGATGCCGACCAGAAGTAGAGCGCCCGACCTCCTCGTCGACACCAGCGTGGCCGTGCCGTTGATGGTGGCTGACCACGAGTTGCACGAACCGACGTTCGAAGCCATCGCTGCGCGGCGCCTGGGACTGGCAGGTCACGCCGCCTTCGAGACCTTCTCGGTTCTCACTCGACTCCCAGCCCCGCTTCGCCGTACGCCTGCAACGGTCGTCCGCATGATCGCTGACAACTTTCCGGCGAGCCGGTACCAGTCGAGCGCCGGCGCCGCCCAACTGCTGGGTCGTCTGGCGGCCGAAGGAGTACGAGGTGGCTCGGTGTACGACGCCCTGGTGGGTGCGGCGGCAGCGGAGAGCGGGCTGACCTTGGTCACCCGGGATCGCCGCGCTCTGGACGTCTATCGCGCTCTCGGTGTGGACATCCAGATCCTCGACGATCGCTGAGCCCACGATCCGGAACGGCGGGCCGTACTTCGCCGTGATCGGTAAGCCAGCGGGTCATCCCGATCGCGTGGTCCCGAGCTGGACATGCCTGGATCGCCTCGCGCTGCCAGCGCGAGGCAGTACTCGGTGAAACCGGTGGGTTCTTGGATGTGGAACTCGATGTCGAGGGTGGCTGTGGACACGGCCAGCCATTCGAAGGAGTCGACCCCCGTGATGTATCGGCACCGGTCCTCGACGAGCGGTTCCAGGGTGCCCTCCCGGTCGGTCAGCAGGTCGCTCATCTGCTGCGCTCCGGCGTGAAAGACGATGGCGGCCCTATGGCGCGGTGCGTGAAGGGCGTCGTCGAGATACTGCGCCGCAGTATCGGCCGGCAGGTCTCGGACCCGGTAATACTGGTCGGTGAGTTCGACGTCTGCGACGCGGTCGAGGCGGAAGGTGCGCCAGTCGTCGCGGTCGATGTCCCACTCGCGCGACCGGACGACCGCTGCAAGCCCAACAGATACCTGAATACGACCTTCGAGAAGCGTTTCGGTCAGCCGGCCTCAGCGACAAGCAGATCGAGGGCATCCTCGGGATGTTCACCGGGTTACGCGAGGACTTCGTGCCCGAGGATGCACGCAGCATTGTCACCACTACGCCGACGACCCCGGCGGCTTGGGCCTATGAACACCTTCGACGTACAACCTGACCCGCCTAGGTCGGCGGTCCGATCTGACTGGCCTCGGTATCCTTTCGACCTGTGGGCGTGATCGTGCAGAAGTACGGGGGATCTTCGGTCGCCACCACCGAGCACATCAAGCGGGTGGCCCAGCGGATCGTGACCGCCCGCCGCGGCGGTGACAGCGTCGTGGTGGTGGTCAGCGCCATGGGCGACACCACCGACGAGCTGCGCGACCAAGCCATGCAGATCACGCCGATCCCACCCGGCCGCGAGTTGGACATGCTACTCACCGCCGGAGAGCGGATCTCCATGGCATTGTTGGCCATCGCGATCTCGACACTGGGCTTCGAGGCGAGGTCCTTCACCGGCTCACAGGCCGGGGTGATCACGACGGCCACGCATGGCAGGGCGCGGATCATCGACATCACGCCGGGCCGGATCCAGAGTGCCCTCGACGAGGGTTCGATCGCGATCGTTGCCGGCTTCCAGGGCGTCAGCCAGGACACCAAGGACATCACCACGCTGGGTCGCGGTGCCTCGGACACCACCGCGGTGGCGTTGGCCGCAGCACTGAACGCCGACATCTGTGAGATCTACACCGATGTGGACGGGATCTTCAGCGCCGATCCACGGATCGTGCCCGACGCCAAGCGACTCGAGCAGGTCACCTACGAGGAGATGCTCGAGCTTGCCGCCTGTGGCGCGAAAGTGCTCAACCTGCGGTGCGTGGAGTACGCACGCCGCTACGACATGCCGGTCAGGGTGCGTTCGTCTTACTCACAACTCCCGGGCACCCTGGTGACCGGCTCGATGGAGGACCTCACGGTGGAACAAGCGATCATCTCCGGCGTCGCACACGATCGCAGCGAAGCGAAGATCACCGTTGTCGGCGTTCCGGACAAGCCCGGCGAGGCGGCGGCAATCTTCCGCTCCGTCGCGGCCGCGGAGATCAACATCGACATGATCGTGCAGAACGTCTCAGCGGCCACGACCGGCCGTACCGACATCTCGTTCACCTTGCCCAGAGACGACGGCAAGGCCGCGCTGGAAGCGTTGTCCCGGGTCAAGGAGGTCGTCGGCTTCGAGGCACTTCTGTACGACGACCACATCGGCAAGCTGAGCCTGGTCGGGGCCGGGATGCGCTCGCATCCTGGTGTTTCGGCCCGGTTCTTCGACGCCCTGGCCGACTCCGGCGTGAACATCGAGATGATCTCGACATCGGAGATCCGGATCTCGGTGATCTGCCGGGACACTGATCTCGACGTCGCCGTACGCGCGGTGCATTCGGCCTTTGAGCTCGGCGACGAAGAGACAACGGCGGTCGTGTACGGCGGGACCGGCCGATGAGTGAGCATCGCAGCGAGCGCCAGCGAGCGAGGAGCGGTGCGAATACCGAGCGGAGCGAGGCAGAAATCAAAGGATGAGCGGAGCGAGCGGGTTGACGAGACAATGATCAGGCCAAGCGGCGTGGAGGCAGTTGGATGAGCGGGCTCAATGTTGGGATCGTCGGGGCGACCGGGCAGGTCGGCACGGTGATGCGAGCCATCCTCGCCGAACGCGACTTCCCAGTCGATCAGATCCGCTACTTCGCCTCGGCGCGGTCAGCGGGCACGAGGTTGCCGTGGAAGGGCTCCGAGATCACCGTCGAGGACGCTGCGATCGCCGACCCCGCCGGACTCGACGTGGCGTTGTTCTCCTCCGGCGCCACATCCTCGCGCGAACTGGCGCCGAAGTTCGCTGCTGCAGGCGTTCTGGTAATCGACAACTCTTCGGCCTGGCGGATGGACCCCGAAGTTCCGCTGATTGTTGCTGAAGTCAATCCGGAGGCAATCAAGCTGGCCGGCAAGGGGATCATCGCCAACCCGAACTGCACCACGATGGCAGCGATGCCCGTCCTCAAGCCGCTGCACGACGAGGCCGGTCTGGTCCGGCTGATCGCCAGCACCTACCAAGCGGTCTCTGGCGGTGGCCTGGCCGGCGTGGAGGAGTTGGACGAGCAGGTCCGTGAGACTGCCGACCGGGCAACCGAATTGACGCACGACGGGTCGGCCGTACCGTTTCCGGATCCCGTGCTCTACGCCCGCCCGATCGCGTTCAACGTAGTGCCCTACGCCGGTTCGCTGCTCGAGGACGGCTCCGGTGAGACCGAGGAGGAACGCAAGCTACGCAACGAGAGTCGCAAGATTCTCGGCATTCCGGACCTGCTGGTCTCTGGGACCTGCGTCCGGGTTCCGGTGTTCACCGGCCATTCGCTCTCGCTCAATGCCGAGTTCTCCCGACCGCTCAGCGTGGCGCGGGCGACGGAGCTGCTCGCCGACGCTGCGGGAGTGGAATTGACCGACATCCCGACGCCATTGCAGGCGGCAGGAAAGGATCCCAGCTTCGTCGGCCGGATCCGGGTTGACCCCGGTGTACCCGACGGCCGCGGCCTTGCCCTGTTCGTGAGCAACGACAACCTGCGCAAGGGGGCGGCGTTGAACACCGTCCAGATCGCCGAACTCCTCGCCCGCCGCTAGCGGCGGCTCAAGGTGCGCGCGGCTCAGCGGGGCCAATCGCTGTCGGAGTACGCCATCGAGGTTCTTCGCCGAGCCGCCGAGACGCCCGCCATGGAGGAACTGGCCGAGCGAAATCCAGTCGTGGGGCGTGGCCGGGATTACCAGCACCCAGGAGGTTGTCGCCCTCATCCGGGCCGATCGCGAGGGCCGGTGACCGCTGCAACTAGGGCCGTTGTGCTCGACGCATCGGTTCTGGTGGAGTTTCTGCGTTGGTCGCCGGTCGGACAAGGCGTTGCCGCAGGTTACTCAGCGGCGGCTCCGACGCGCACGCGCCACATCTGGCTGCGGTAGAGGTGCTGAGTGCCTTCCGCTCCCTTGTCGTCTGAGCCGACGTCTCACCTGAGCGCGGGCGGCCTGCAATCGATGATCTGATGAACCTCCCGGTCACGCGTCACCCTGCCGAGCCGCTGCTGCCACGCATCTGGGATCTGCGCGGCAGCCCAACTGTGTACGACGCGACATATTGTGGCCCTTGCCGAGGCACTCGACGCTCCACTGTTGACGGCTGACCGCCGTCTGGCGCGAGCAGGCGGGCACGACGCCGAGATCCATCTCATCGACTGACCGCTGCCGGCCAAGTTGGTCACTGCTGGGATGCAATGCAGAACTCGTTGCCATCCGGATCGGTGAGCACCGCCCAAGAATGGCCCCATTCGTCCTTGTCGGCCACATGCGTGGCTCCGAGGTCGACGAGCCGGGCAACCTCCTTCTCGCGCGGCCCCCTGGCATCGACCAGTAGGTCGAGGTGCATCCGGTTCTTGGCCGTCTTGGCCTCTGGGACCTTGAGGAACAGGAATCTGAGTAGCGCCGCCCCAGTTCGATTCAGCGAGGCGACGTACGGTGAGGCGCCTTCGTCCACCGGGACGTCCAGTGCGGCCGACCAGAAGGCGGCGACCCTTCCCACATCGGCGCAGTCGATGGTCACGCAGCCAACGGACAGTGTCATCGGGTCTTCCCCTCGGTGGTGCTGGGCCAACGGTCCAGCGGCCAGCAGATGTCGGTTCGATAGCGCTCGGGATCGTCGTGGTCGGCCGGGCTGATGACGTAGGCCTCACGTACCTGCAGGTCGGCGGAGACGGCATGTTCGGCGACCCAACGGCCGAGGAGCTGATAGGTGTCGGCTATCGAGTCGTAGCCGCCGTGGTGGGTCAGGACAGCGACTGTCGCAGCCGGCACTTCACCCAGTGCCATCGGCCCGCGGTCATCGGGTAGCTGGGCCTCTGCAGCGATGGGTACGTAGGCGACGACTTCTTCCACATCGTCGACCACTGGTGGGTACAACGCTCCCGACGGGCCGTTCGGGCGCACCCCGAGCCGGCCCAGCAGTGCGTACAACGCGGCGTACGCGGTATCGAGGAAGGACGGAAAGTCGGCTTCGCGGACCTGACCGCGATACTCAACGATCTGGATCGCTGGTTCGTCGCGGACATACACCGGGGTGAGACTCGCGGGATGCTCGATGCTGGAGTGGATCTCGTCGACGGCCTGCGCGATCCGGGCCAGCCGCTCCTGGAGCAACTCCCCGTGCCCGGTGAGGATCTTGCGGGTCCGATCCGGGTCCCTTGCGCGCAAGATCTCGCCGACATCGGACAACGGCAGGTCGAGGGCTCGAAGGCGCCGGAGCACAGCGGCATCGGCGAGCTGGGTGGCCAGATAGGCGCGGTAGCCGGTTGCCGGGTCGACCTCGGCGGGCACCAGGATCCCGGCCGCGTGATAGGCCCGCAGCGCCTTGATCGACAGCAGACTCGCCCGCGAGAACGTTCCGATCGACATCAATCCGTTCGCCATGGCATCCAGTTTTCGGTCTCCCTCAGGGGGAGAGTCAAGGTGGCTGGTCAGCCGGGTGGAACGCGGCGCAGGCAGAAGTCCAGTGCGACCGACAC
>JACCUM010000197.1 GCA_013811805.1 Geodermatophilaceae bacterium
AGCCGCGCTGTCCTGGGTGATCATCGGCAGTGGCCTACGGCGATCCAAGCTCGCCATTCCCGGGGCGGCGCTTGCCGCGTTGGCGGCGCGTGGCAGCGGCGGTGTCGTCCCGGGACTTGCAGTCGGCGCCGGCGGTTAGGCACCCGGCTCCACCGCTCGTGATCCGCCCCCGAAGATCCACCCGGATGATCCGCCGGACCGGATCAAGCTTGGCCCGGACGCGCTGGCGCCATGCGTCGGCGTCCCGGCGCGTCGTCGGCCGACCCGATCCCGCTCGTCGAGACTCGCTGCGCGCGCACCATGAGAGCGGCCGACGGGATCACCTTGCCGTTGAGATAGGTGGACAGCCGCGAGCGCGAGGTGCCCAATCGGCTGGCGAACTCGGCGCGGCTCAGGCCCGATCGCGACACCAGGTCTCTCAGCGCATCGGCCACTGCAGCGCGTTCGGATTCCTCAGACCGGCGACGGGCCCGCCGGATGGCCTCGGTCATGAGTTCGGCCACGCCATAGGGCCGGGTATGGCCCAGCGCCTCCTCGATCTGGCGAGCCGTCCTGCCCCAGGGGTCGGCGTCGATGGCCGATGCGAGCAGGGCGAGGTAGACCAGATCGCCCCGCTCCATCGCCGTCACGATGGCCTCGCTCGGCCAGGTGTCGACCGGGTCATCCGGGGACGTTGTGATATTTCGAAATGTCAGCGGCATCAGTCACCGCTTCCGGCCCGCTCGGTCGAGCATGGCCACGGCCAGCGCCAGACTGGCCTTTTTGATTTCGGCCCAATCGCTCCACTCTGGTGCCAGGTTGCGAAAAGAGCCGAGTTCACGCGTGACCGATACATCCTTGGGCCGGGGGTCAGCCAACTGTCGGGCCAACTGGCTTGCTATGCCAAGTGAATCCGGGTCAGTCCCGGCTCGCTGATCGCCGTAGTAGTCGTCGATGCCGGACAAGACGTCGGCCGCATGAGCCACGCCATGCCGAGCGGTGAGCGCCACGACGTCGACATAGTCTCGGGTCCGATTGCGACGAACCATCAGGAAGGCCTTGACCCGAAGCGCCTCGTCAGCAGTGGGCACCCGGAGACTGCGCCCCGAGGGGAGCACGAACTCCCGCAGCTCCAACGGCCGACGTCGGATCATCTGCCGCACGCCGGCCTCGATGTCGCCCAGCTGACCCAGGATTATTCGCCCCGGCGTGACCCTGTTGGTCACCCAGTCGCCGTCGGACTCGAGTGCCTCCAAGACCGCGTCAAACCGCTCCCGCAGGTCAGCCAGAACATGGTCATGGTCGATGGAGTCACGGTGCCCGGCATAGAGCGCAGCCGCAGAACCGCCCACCAACACAGCATCAGGGATGCGTTCCTGTAGCCGCGCTGCCGACTCCAAGACGATCAGCAGGACAGGACTCATGGTGCCCAGCTCTGGTTCCTCCACAGACTGGAATGTATCAAACCTGATACATGGCCGAGGCCGGTCAAGCCGACTCCGCGCTGATTGCTGATCAGGACGTCACCGGTGGCGAACCGAGGAAGACGGACGACGATGAGGACTGCGGCGGTGGAGATGATCCATCCGGTGCGGGTATGCCGGTGGCCACAGCGGTGTCGGTGTGGGCTCCGTCGCGGCGGGCGGTGATGATCGCGGACAGCAGGAAGACTTCGTAGTCCAGGAGGGGAGAGGCGAGCAGCACCCGATAACGACCAACGCGGTTGCAGGTCGGCCGTCAAGGAAATAGTGGCTCCGGGCCTGCGAAGGCGTTGCTCGGCTCTGGGTGGGTCAGGTGCCGTCGGAGGTGTCACCCTGTTCGGGGTTGAAGCCGACGAAGACGTCGAGGCCGGTACCGCCGGAGTAGAAGTCGGCGCCTGGTCCTCCGATCAGGAGGTCGTTGCTGGGCCCGCCGCGCAGGATGTCGTCGCCGGTCCCGGAGTTGACGATGTCGTTGCCGGACTGGCCGTCGAGGGTGTCGTCTCCGCCGTCCCCGCGCAGCGGGTCGTTGCCGGACCCGCCGCAGATCAGATCGTTGCCGGCCCCGGCGTTGAGGAAGTCGTTGCCGCCTTTGCCGAGCATGATGTCCGCGCCGCTGGTGCCGGTCAGCCGGTCGCTGCGGTTGCTGCCGGCGATCACGGTGACCGTGGTGCTGGCGGTGTCCTGGCCGTCGGTGACGGTGATCGTGACCGTGGCCCGACCGGACTGGCCCGGGTCGGTGGCCGTGGTGACGGTCCGGTCCCTGCCAGCGCCGCCGAAGGTCACGGCGGTGTCGGGCAGCAGGGCCTGGTTGGAGGAGGTGGCGGTGAGCATCAGTGCGCCGGGGTCGCCGTCGGGGTCGGTGACGGTGATCGCGATCGTGGCGGTACTTCCGTTCGGATCGCAGCTCCCGCCAGCCGCGACGGCGATGGTCGGTGGCGGGTCGTTGGGCGGCGCCAACTCCTTGACGTACACGTCGGAGAAGTCATCGGTGTCGGCCGGGTCCAGGTTGGTGGCCGAGGACTCGAACGCCACCGTGCTGCCGTCGGCCGACAGCGAGGGGCGGAAGCTGCTCCCGTTGCTCTTGGCTCCGTCGCCGGACGTGGAGGCCAGCGTGATGTCCCCGCTGGTCAGGTCCTTGACGTAGATGTCGCCTTCGGGGTCGGTGTCGGCCGGGTCCAGGTTGGTGGCGCCGGAGTCGAACGCCACCGTGCTGCCGTCGGCCGACAGCGACGGAGCGAAGCTGTCTGAGTTGCTCACGACGCCGGTGCTGGAGGTGGAGGCCAGGGTGAGCTCCCCGCTGTCCAGGTCCTTAACGAAGATGTGGTTGGTGAGGTCGACGGTGGCGTCCGGGTCCAGGTTGGTCGCCCGGGACTCGAACGCCACCGTGGCGCCGTCGGCCGACAACGACGCAGCGCCGCTGTCCGCGTTGCCCTTGACGCCGACGCTGGAGGTGGAGGCCAGGGTGAGCTCCCCGCTGTCCAGGTCCTTGACGAAGATGTCGCTGATGCCGTCGGTGTCGGCCGGGTCCAGGTTGGTCGCCCGGGACTCGAACGCCACCGTGGCGCCGTCGGCCGACAGCGACGACCGGAAGCTGCTCCCGTTGCCCTTGACGCCGGCGTCGGAGATGGACACTAGCGTGACCTCACCGGTGGTCAGATCCTTGACGTAGACGTCGCTGATGTCGTCGGTGTCGGCCGGGTCCAGGTTCGTGGCCTCGGAGTGGAACGCCACCGTGCTGCCGTCGGCCGACAGCGACGGAAGCGAACTGTCTCCGTTGCCTTTGACACCAGTGCTGGAGGTGGAGGCCAGGGTGAGTTCCCCGCTGGCCAGGTCCTTGACGTAAACGTCCAATCTGCTGTTGGTGTCGGGCGGCTGCAGGTTCGTGGCGACGGAGACGAACGCCACCGTGGCGCCGTCGGCCGACAGCGACGGGGCGAAGCTGCTCCCGTTGCCCTTGACGCCGCTGTCGGAGGTGGAGACCAGGGTGAGTTCCCCGCTGGCCAGGTCCTTGACGTAGACGTCGCTGATGATGTCGGTGTCGGCCGGGTCCAGGTTGGTGGCTTCGGAGGTGAACGCCACCGTGGTGCCGTCGGCCGACAATGACGTGACGAAGCTGTCGTTGTTGCCCTTGACGTCGTCGGCGGTGGTCGAGGCCAGCGCGAGATCGCCTGGTGCGGCCGACGCGGGCTGCGCGAGGGCTACCACGCTGATCCCTACCGCTGCGACTGCCGCGGCGGCGATCCGCCGCACGGACCCGGCTGTACCCATCGCTGTGCTCATGACGTGCTCCAGGTGGCTCGGGCCCTTCGTCGCAACGCTGGCCACCAAGATCGTAGCGCTTGGCTAAGGGACCTTAGGTGCTCTCACATGTGTCTTAGTTCGGTTCGCCAGCGGATCCGGTCCAGGACTGCTTGTTGTACCAATGCGCAGGGGTGCGCTCAGCCGCATCGTGGTTCTTGTCACCGCCAGACCGGCGGGATGTACCACGAAGGAGTAGCCATGACCGACAACTTCAGTTTCGCCCCCGGGCTCAGTGCCGAGATCGCCTACCG